>JAZUFV010000185.1:0-4644 GCA_045640845.1 Lachnospiraceae bacterium | reverse complement strand
GGCAGAAAGAAACAGGCAGAAGCTGAAGAAGCACAGGCACAGGCAGAAGCTGCAGCAGCACAGGCTGAAGCTGCCGTTGCGCAGGTTGAGGAGTCATCATGTTCATCTTGTTCTGAGTCTTCCGAAGAGAAGGCTGATTGATGATAGGCTCTTTTAGATAATCATAGTTGATACCGGGGAGCCGAAAGGCTCCCCGAATTTTTTATTCAGATAGTTGTTTACTTTAGCATGATAAAGTGCTAAAATCGCGGAATATATACAGAAAAGAAGGAAAGAAAAATGGCAAGAGTTTATAATTTTGCAGCAGGACCGGCCACACTGCCGGAAGAAGTACTTAAGGAAGCAGCCGATGAAATGCTTGATTACCGCGGATGTGGTCTGGGCGTTATGGAAATGTCCCACAGAAGCAAGGAGTTTGACAAGATCATCGGAGATGCAAAGCAGGATCTTGTCGATCTTATGGGAATCCCTGAAAATTACGAAGTATTATTTGTTCAGGGCGGAGCTTCACAGCAGTTTGCCGCAGTTCCTATGAACCTTATGAAAAACAGGGTTGCTGACTACATCGTAACAGGCCAGTGGGCAAAGAAGGCTTTTGCGGAAGGCAAGCTCTTCGGTGATGCAGCCAAGATTGCCACAAGTGAAGATAAGACTTTCTCATATATACCTGACTGTTCTGACCTTCCTGTAAGAGATAATGCAGATTATGTTTATATCTGTGAGAACAACACAATCTACGGAACAAAATTCCCTGTTCTTCCTAATACAAAGGGAAAAGACCTGGTAGCTGACCAGAGCTCAATGTTCCTTTCAGAGCCTTGTGATGTTTCTAAATACGGCCTGATCTTCGCAGGAGCACAGAAGAACATCGGACCTGCAGGTGTTGTAGTTGTCATCGTAAGAAAAGACCTGATCAGGGATGACGTGCTTGAAGGCACACCAACAATGATCAAGTACAAGACTCATGCTGACAACAATTCACTTTACAATACACCTCCGGCATACGGCATCTATATCTGCGGCAAAGTATTTAAGTGGCTTAAAGATATGGGCGGCCTTGAGGTGATGAAGGCAAGAAATGAAAAGAAGGCAGCTCTTCTTTATGATTTCCTTGACCAGAGCAGGCTTTTCAAGGGAACAGTTGAAAAGGGAAGCCGTTCGATCATGAATGTTCCTTTTGTAACAGGCGATGATGAGCTTAATGCTAAATTTATCGCGGAAGCAACAAAGGCCGGACTTGTTCAGCTTAAAGGCCACAGAACAGTGGGCGGCATGAGAGCTTCCATCTACAACGCAATGCCATACGAGGGAGTAGAGACCCTTGTTAACTTCATGGATAAATTTGAAAAGGAGAATGCATGATGTTTACCTATAAATGTCTGAACCCGATCGCGGGCATAGGTCTTTCAAACTTTACCGATGCATATTCAGCTGTTGCCGAAACAGAAGCTGCAGATGCCATCCTTGTACGTTCGGCAAAGATGCATGAAATGGAATTTGAGCCTGAACTCAAGTGCATTGCAAGGGCAGGAGCCGGAGTAAACAATATCCCTCTTGACCGTGCTGCGGAAAACGGAATTGTTGTTTTCAACACACCGGGAGCAAATGCAAACGGCGTTAAGGAGCTTTTCATTTTTGCCGCTATTGCAGGCATCCGTGATGTCATCGGCGGAATCGGCTGGACTGCTTCTCAGGCAGGAAACGAAGATATCGCAGCCCTTACGGAAAAGGAGAAGAAGCGCTTTGTAGGCCACGAGCTTATGGGCAAGACACTTGGTGTTATCGGTCTTGGTGCCATCGGTGCAAAGGTTGCAAATACAGCTTCTGACCTGGGCATGAAGGTTATCGGATATGATGCTTTTCTTAATGATGCAATGAAAGCTGCTCTTAAGGCAGATGTTGAGATTGCCGCTTCAAATGAAGACGTTGTTGCAAAGGCAGATATGATCACCATCCATGTTCCTGCGCTTCCTTCAACCGTGGGCATGATCAATTCGGATCTTCTTGCAAAGGCTGCAGACGGACTTGTTGTGATCAACCTTGCAAGAGATACCCTGGTAGATACTGCTTCCATCAAGGCAGCTCTTGAAAGCGGAAAGGTATCAAAATATATCTGCGACTTTCCTACAGCAGAAACATCTGCACTTCCTAATACCATTCTTATTCCTCATCTTGGAGCTTCAACAGAGGAATCTGAAGACAACTGCGCAATAATGGCAGTTCAGGAAGTAAGAGATTTCCTTGAGAACGGAAATATCAAAAATTCCGTAAACTATCCTGCAGTGTCACTCGGCGCTCTTGCAGGCCCGAGAGTTACCATCTGCCACAAGGCAGCTGTTGATGCTGCAACTCTGGCACAGGCAATCAAGGATACGGGAGTTAACCTCGGCGATATGGCAAGCAAGGCCCGCGGCGACTTTGCCTATACCATGTTTAACATTGACGGCTGCGAAAAGTGTGCCGCAAAGGCATTGGATGCGCTGCAGAAAGTAGAAGGCGTGCTTAAGGCAAGAGCCCTCTGATAAGAAATAATAAAGGCTTCAGGTACGGCCTGAAGCCTTTTTACGTACAGGAGCAATATGTTAGTAAAACCGTTTAAAGCAATCAGGCCGGCAGCAGAGCATGTAAGCCGGGTATCAAGCCTTCCTTACGATGTTTATTCAGAACAGGAAGCCAGAAAAATAGTTGAAGAAAATCCGGATTCATTCCTTTCCATAGTAAGGCCGGAGACAACATTCCCTGAAGGCACCGATATGTACAGCAGACAGGTTTATGAAAAAGCCAGAGACCTTATTGCTGAAAAAATAAAAGAGGGAATTCTGAAGCAGGACGAAGAGGACTGCTTCTACATATACCGTGAGATCATGAATGACCGCGCCCAGACAGGCCTTGTGGCCTGCTTTGCGGTGGACGATTATCTGAACGGCACAATAAAGCGCCATGAGTTTACCCGCCAGGACAAAGAGGATGACCGCACAAGGCATATTGATGTGACATCTTCAAATACAGGTCTTGTATTTCTGGCATTCGGCAAGGGTGAAGAGGCCAGAAAGGTTCTTGCAGAAAGCATGGAAAAAGAGCCTGTCTACGACTTTATCTCAATAGATAATGTAAGGCAGATCGTATGGAAGATCGATGAATCGGAGGATGTTCGGAAAATCAAAGATGCTTTTGAAGATGTGGAGTGCATGTATATTGCCGACGGACATCACCGGACAGCTTCTGCCGCAGCCATCTGTCAGAAGAGAAGGGCCATGAACCCTGGCTTCACCGGAAAAGAAGAGTTCAATTACTTCATGGCTGTTGCATTTCCGTATGAAGAGCTTCTGGTAATGCCTTACTACAGAGTGGTAAAGGACCTTAACGGAAGAACTCCTGAGGAATTCCTTATGGCTCTCTTAGAGGCCGGCTTTATCATTGAAAAGAAAGACCTTGATGCTTATGAGCCAAAGAACAAGGGTGAGGTAGCTATGTACCTTGAGGGCATATGGTACAAGCTGGTGGCAAAGAAGGAAATCCTTAAGTACGATGCCATAGGCAGCCTGGATGTCAGCATGCTTCAGGACAACATCCTTGGCCCGCTTCTTGGAATTGATGATCCGCGTACCAGCGACCGTATTGATTTCATAGGAGGCATAAGGGGACTTAAGGAACTGGAAAGACGCTGCAGCCGTGATATGAAAGCGGCGTTTGCAACAAGACATACGTCACTTGATCAGCTTATGCGTGTCTCGGATGAAGGCAAGGTTATGCCGCCTAAGAGCACATGGTTTGAACCAAAGCTGCAGAGCGGATTATTTGTCCACAAATTCTGATCAAACTTCAACTTATGTATAAAACAAACAAATGAAATAAAACGGCATTGTCTGACAATGCCGTTTTTGTATTTGCAGGGGTTAGCAGCACATCGCTGGCTGTCAAAGAAAGCTCCGCCGCCTTACGGCAAGCATTTATTCCACGGTCTGCTTAGGCAGAGCCTATGAAGCCATGACTTAACGGCTGGCGCCGGCATGGACCCACGGCCTCCGGCCTTGTGCCAGCATACGTGGCAAGAATTCAGATTCTAGAAATTTCTTAGCCTTTATGTAGCACCGTCTCGATGCCTGTCAAGGGAAGCTCCGCCGCTTCGCGCCCTTGACCGGCACCTCGTCTGGTGCTACCGGATGATCAACAGCAACTGAAAGTTGCTGTGACGTAAACGTCGCAATTTCAAGGATTCTACACGATTCTGGTTTTTCACACCTTTCGTGTAGAACTTTCTTCAACCGCTGTCATCTTCCGGCACCTATTTTTCTACACGATATTGCCTTCTCGCGCCTTTCATGTAGAACTTAGGTCTGCCACCGCCATCTTCCGGCGCACATTCTTCTACACGGTGCTGCCTTCTTGGGCATTCCGTGTAGAACTTTGGTTCTGTTCATAGGTGAACCGCCTCTGTATGACCAAACCCTACGGCACTTTGGTCCTGGACACCGCCGAACCGCCCCTGGAGGACCAAACATTTCGTCCCTTTGGTCCTGGACACCGCAGAACCGCCCCCGGAGGACCAAACGTCACTTCACTTTGGTCCTAAGCACCACTGAACTGCCCCTAGACGACCAAACATTTCGTCTCTTAGGTTCTGGACACCGCCGAACCGCCCCT
>JAZUFV010000184.1:0-3044 GCA_045640845.1 Lachnospiraceae bacterium | reverse complement strand
ACATGTAAGCGACATTTTCTGCAGAATGTGAATCACTTGAATAGATAAACCTGCCGCCCTTTTCTCTGATATAATCCATTATTTCCTGTGAAGGATACGGTTCTGTACGGTAACCGCGCGAAATAGCCCCGGTATTGATCTCAAAAGGAATTCCTCTTGCAATGATCTCATCGGCGGCATCTTTCCATGCGGAAACATAGGCCTCATTATGCGGGTCAAAAAAGGTTCCGTCCTCGTTCAGTTTTGAAATAAGGTCAAAATGTCCTATTATGTCAGGATCGCATTTCTCCGGAAGCCAGTATACATTGTCAAAATAATCTTCAATAACTGCGTAAATATCCCCGCCGTAATATGCATTGCAGGCAGCCATTATCTCTTCACGCGTGTCATCTATTGAGAAATATACGTATCCGTCCTCTTCCCAGCTTCCTTCCGGGATGCCTATTTCCGGGTCATATTCAACCCTCAGAAAATGAACGGAGCCTATCGTATAATCATAATCGTCCTTATTTACATCACTGTAAAAATCGTGTTCTATTCCCAGATACAGTTCAGTGCCCTCCGGCAGGATATCCCGGCATGCATTCACTGCCGCCTTATATTCTTCATATTTTTCCGGCAGAAGGCAGTATGTGGCAATGAAAGAGGTATATGAATGATCTGATATGCCTATTCTGGTTATTCCTTTTTCTACGGCGCTGCGCACCATCTCCTCAGCACTGTTTTCACCGTCGCTGAATGTGGTATGCATGTGAAGATCCTGGGTTTCGGGATGTTCAAAATCAAGCTTGAAATTCATTTTCAGACCATCTTCTCCTGTTTGACTTTTTTATCGATCACATGACGGCTTGCAAGCTCAGTTTTAATATCATCAAGTGAGATTCCCGCTTCTATCATGAGTACCATTGTATGGTATGCCAGGTCTGCAATCTCATATATCGTCTCAGCCTTATCTTCAGCCTTAGCTGCAATGATGACCTCGGTACATTCCTCGCCTACTTTTTTAAGGATCTTATCAAGTCCTTTTTCAAAAAGATATGTTGTATATGAGCCTTCCTTTTTTTCGGTTTTTCTGCCCTTTATAAGTTCCATGAGGCCCTCATAGGAAAATCCTTCAGGCTCATCGCTCTCCCATACAGGGTACTCAAAGCATGACTCAGTATTCAGATGGCATGCAGGCCCATCCGGATGTACTTTCACAACAAGCGCATCCCTGTCACAATCGGCAGTGATTGAAACAATATGCTGGTAATTTCCGCTCGTCTCGCCCTTAAGCCAGAGTTCCTGTCTTGAACGGCTGAAGAAGCAGGTAAGCTTTTTTTCCATTGAAATTTCCAGGCTTTCCCTGTTCATGTATGCAAGTGTCAGCACCTTTCCGGTCTCAGCATCTGTGACGATTGCCGGAATAAGTCCCTTTTCATCAAATTTCAGTTCATCAATGTTGATCATATATTCCCCTTTTCTACAGCCTGCGTACAGGAATTCCCTCCCTGTACATGGTGTCCTTTAAATCTGATATTTTTACCTGTCCGAAGTGGAAAACAGATGCGGCCAGACCGGCATCTACCTTCGGCAGGGCTTTAAACAATGTTATAAAATCATCAATGTTTCCGGCACCGCCGGAAGCAATAACGGGTACTCTTGTCACTTCGCATACAGCATTCAGCATCTCAAGGTCAAAGCCTTTTTTTACACCGTCAGTATCAATTGAATTAACAACAACTTCTCCTGCGCCTTCGCCTGTGCAGCGTTTTATCCATTCTATGGCATCCATGCCGGTATCTTCACGGCCGCCCTTTGCAAATACGTGGAAAGTGCCGTTTACGCGCTTTATATCCACAGAAAGAACAACACACTGGGAGCCGTAGATTCTGGCTGCCTCACCAACTACCTTCGGATTCTTTATTGCTCCGGTATTTACGCTGACTTTATCAGCGCCGCATTTAAGGACGCGGTCGAAATCATCACATGAATTTATTCCTCCGCCTACGGTGAGAGGAATAAATACAGACCTGGCAGTCTCACACAGGATATCCGTAAATAGTTTTCTCCCGTCACTTGAAGCCGTAATATCATAAAAAACCAGCTCATCAGCGCCTGCTGTATTATAGAATTTTGCAAGCTCCACAGGGGAATCTACATCCCTTAATCCTTCAAAATTTGTTCCCTTTACAACTCTTCCGTCCCTCACATCCAGGCAGGGGATTATTCTCTTTGTCAACATAAATCTATGGCTTCCTTTAAGTTAATATCGCCTGTGTAATATGCTTTTCCGATAATGGCTCCGTAAAGATCCATCTCCGAAAGTGCCTTAACATCATCAAGGCTGCTCACACCGCCTGACGCAGTGATCTGAATGTCAAACCTTTCAGAAAGTTCCTTATATAACCTTCTGTTTGTTCCGGCCATTGCGCCATCCTTTGAGATATCTGTACAGATAAGTGTCTTAACACCCGCATCCTGCATTTTACCGCAAAATTCAAAAGCATCATATTCTGATTTTTCGGTCCAGCCTTTGATGGCAACATATCCGTCACGGATATCCACGCCCACTGCTATTTTTTCACCGTACTTTGCCACTGCATCCCTTACCAGATCAGGATCGGAAACAGCCGACGTTCCCAGGATCACTCTGTCTATCCCTGCGGAAATATATTTATCAATAACTTCCATGCTGCGGATGCCTCCGCCTATTTCGCAGAAAAGTCCGGATTCCTTCTTTATGCTGCAGACGGTATCAAAGTTAGGGGTAAGCCCGTTCTTTGCACCCTCAAGGTCGACAATATGTATGCAGCCGGCGCCGCATGCCTTGAAATCAAGAGCAATCTCAGCAGGGTTATCACTGTAGACCGTCATCTTGCTGTAATCACCTTTATAAAGCCTCACGGCTTTTCCGTTATACAGATCTATTGCTGGAAAAAGAATCATTTTTTCTCTCTTTCTTTATTATTTTTATTAAATCTCACAGAATGCCTTAAGAATGTTCAGGCCCACTCTTCCGCTTTTTTCCGGATGGAACTGGCAGCCGAAAACATTTTCCGTCT
>JAZUFV010000183.1:0-16992 GCA_045640845.1 Lachnospiraceae bacterium | reverse complement strand
AGCTTGTTTCGGTCGGATACGGCCGACTGTCTCATGCAGATTGACTGAAACCGCTTTTTTTGATAGAATTATCTGATAAAAAAACGAGAATTGTCATGAAATACGTTATTGAAACAGCGAAGCTTGAATGGGGTAAAGTCTACAGCCTCAAAAACAAAAAAGGCGACTTTGCCTATCAGCTCCATACTAACAGATTAAACATAATGTCACATTCCATTTTCCTGGCTCACGGCAAGAGCGGTCAGGCAATTTATTCTGCCGCTGATAAGCAGAAAACGCTTATGCCTGAATTCATCGTGAAAAAGGAAGGGAATATCAAAGGTATCGTAAAAAGAAAGTTCAGCATTGCAGGAACGGCATTCAGCCTTTATGGAGATCTGTCGATCAAGGGCAAACCTGCCAGGAACAATTTTGAACTTCTTAAATCAGGGGTAAGAATCGGTACCCTTTCCGCTGAAGAGGGGAAAATTGTTATAGAATCTGATTACGATGACAACGCCATGGTCGTATTTCTCATGGCCCTGATTCTTATCCTCTGCGATCTGAACCAGTTCTGACAGTCTCCGCAATGTTCCGGGAGGGATTAAATTGAAAAGATGGCTTCATTACGTTAAACCATATACGGTCTTTTTCATTTTAGGACCGCTTTTTATGACGGTAGAGGTAGTCGGTGAGGTTATTATGCCGCGCCTTCTTTCTGTTGTTATCAATGCTGCCAATGAGGGTACTCTTACGTCCGGACAGAGCATGGTAACGATGATAGAAATGATCGTTACAGCGCTGTGCATGATGGGAGGCGGAGTCCTTGGCGCTCTCTTTGCGGCAAAAGCTTCAGTCAGCTTTTCAGCTGATGTCAGGTCTGATGTATACAGACATGTCCAGAAATTTTCTTTCGCAAATATAGATAAGTTCTCAACAGGATCTCTTGTTACAAGGCTTACCAATGACATCACCCAGATGCAGAACTTTGTAAACATGCTTCTGAGGATGGCGATAAGGTCTCCCGGAATGCTGATTGCAGCCACGGTCATGGCAATAACCATTAATCCGTCGCTTTCAGTGGTTTTTGCTATAAGCATACCGCTTCTGATAATTGTCATTCTGCTTGTCATTAAGATTGGCTTCCCAAGGTTCGGCATACTTCAGCAGAGAGTGGACGCCCTGAACTCCAATATCCAGGAAAACGTTACCAACGTAAGGGTTGTAAAGAGTTTTGTAAGGGAAGACCATGAAATAGATAAGTTTGATGTGGCCAACGGAAACCTTAAGAGTGCCGGCCTCAGCGCAATGCGTGTTGTTATTTTCATTATGCCGGTAATGACATTCTTCATGAACGGAACGGTCATTGCGGTAATCCTGACAGGCGGGCGCATAGTGCTTAACGGAGGCATGCAGGTGGGCGACCTTTCAGCCTTCATAACCTATGTAACACAGATCCTGTCATCACTTATGATGGTAGCCCTTCTTTTCATGATCTCATCAAGAACAATGGCTTCCTCAAGACGTATTGCCGAGGTCCTGGATGAAAAAACAGATGTGAATGACGACAATTCCGCACATAAGGATCTTTGTGTTAAAGAAGGAAGCATTGAGTTTAAAAATGTATC
This sequence comes from Lachnospiraceae bacterium, assembly GCA_045640845.1. Taxonomy (GTDB): domain Bacteria; phylum Bacillota; class Clostridia; order Lachnospirales; family Lachnospiraceae; genus RGIG5612. The sequence goes on along the minus strand of JAZUFV010000183.1, from coordinate 15,385 downwards.
TTTCAGGTACTATAAGCACAGGGAAGAAAAGGTTCTTGACAATATTTCACTGAAGATACCCGCAAAGGCCACGGTGGGCCTTATAGGTTCGACCGGCTGCGGAAAAACGACTCTGGTTTCGCTTATTCCAAGGCTTTACGACTGTGATGAGGGAGAAATTCTGATCGACGGCGTAAATGTAAAGGATTATTCGCTTTATAACCTCAGGGAGGGTGTGGGCATGGTGCTTCAGAACAACACCCTTTTTTCAGGAACCATATCCGAAAATCTGCGCTGGGGAGATAAAAATGCAAGTGATGATGAAGTTAAGGCAGCAGCTTCACTAGCGCAGGCTGATTCTTTCGTCACCGCTTTTGAGGAAGGCTATGACAAGGATATCGACCAGGGCGGAACAAATGTATCCGGCGGACAGAAGCAGAGACTTTGTATAGCCAGAGCACTCCTGAAAAAGCCGAAGATACTTATACTGGATGATTCTACCAGTGCTGTTGATACAGCAACAGAGGCGAGGATCAGAAACGCTTTCAATAATGAACTTAAGGATTCGACAAAGATCGTCATCGCGCAGAGAATCACCTCTGTAATGGATGCCGACCTTATAGTTGTTATGAATGAAGGCATGATAACAGGAATGGGCGATCATGAGACCCTTCTTGCGGAGAATGCCGAATACAGAGAAATATATGAGTCCCAGATGGGAATCAGAAAGGAGGCTTAGGGCATGGCAAGGAATCTTGAACAGCTTCGCAAACGCTATAATGTTAAAGCCTCCGATGGAAGAAGAGGCCGCAGAAGAGGCCCGATGGCCAGACTGGGACAGGAAAAAGGCAAGCCGCGCAATGTGGGACGCACAATATCAAGAATGCTTTCATACATCAAAGGCTTCCGCGGCAGGTTCATACTTGTCCTTCTATGCATGCTTTTCAGTACGCTTTCATCACTGATCGGCGGATACCTTCTGGCACCTATCATCGATAAGCTCACGGAGGCGGTGGCTCCGGGCGTACAGATTCAGATGAGTACGTTTGAAAGGATTGCGGACGGCATCGTTAAGTCAATCCTGGGTCCAAAAGCGGCTGAAGCCTATACTTACGTCATAGTGGCAACAGTTATCCTGGCGTGCGTTTACTTTATAAGTGCGGCTGCATCATATATGCAGGCAAGGCTCATGGTAAGCATTTCACAGGGCGTCATAGCAAAGCTGCGCCGCGACCTTTTTGTAAGTCTTCAGCGGCTTCCTGTAAGATATTTTGACTCAAGGCCTACCGGTGAGATAATGTCAAGGTTTTCAAATGATGTTGATAACATTGATACCATGATCAACAACTCACTGACTTCGATCATTTCAGGAGTCATAACCGTTATAGGCACACTCATATTCATGTTTACCACAAACGTGATTCTTTCGCTTATTGTAATTGCTTCGGTGCCTGTGATCATTGTGCTTTCAACCATGATCGGAAAGGTTTCATCAAAGTACTACAGCAGCCAGCAGTATGCGCTCGGAGCTGTTAACGGATATATAGAAGAGAGCGTAACGGGACAGAAGGTCATCAAAGTATTCAATCATGAGAGTGAATGCATTGAAGAATTTGACCTTCTCAATGAAGACCTCAGACAGAACCAGTTCAAGGCACTTTTCTACAGCGGTGCGATGGGACCTATAATGGGAAATACATCCCAGGTAGCGTACGGAGTTGTTGTAGGAATAGGCGGAATCTTTATGATAACCGGGCGCCTCACTCCGGGCACACTTACAGTTTTTGCCAACTATGCAAGGCAGTTTGCAATGCCTATAAATATGATATCCCAGCAGATGTCCACCATCTTCTCAGCCCTTGCGGGAGCTGAGAGGGTATTTGCCGTTATGGATACAGATCCGGAGACAGCAGATGCTCCTGATGCCGAAAGCATGGATAACTTAAGGGGAGATGTTGCGATAAACGATGTAAGCTTCGGCTACAACGATGAAAAACTGGTACTCAAACATATCAGCCTGTATGCTCACCCGGGCCAGAAAATCGCGTTTGTAGGCTCCACAGGCGCGGGCAAGACAACGGTCACCAACCTGCTGAACAGATTTTATGATGTTCAGGAGGGCTCCATCACAATAGACGGAGTAGACATCAGGGATATCAGGCGTGATGAGCTGAGAAAGAACATTGCTGTTGTTCTTCAGGATACCCATCTGTTTACCGGTACCGTAATGGAAAATATCCGCTACGGAAGACTTGACGCAACAGATGAGGAAGTTATCCGGGCTGCAAAGACAGCATCTGCCCACAGCTTTATAAGCCGTCTTTCAGATGGATATAACACAATGATAGAGGGTGACGGCGCAAACCTGTCGCAGGGGCAGAGACAGCTCCTGAACATAGCGCGTGCGGCGCTTTCAAAAGCACCTATACTTGTGCTGGATGAGGCAACATCTTCTGTAGATACCCGTACAGAAAAGAACATCGAGCGCGGTATGGACTCACTCATGGACGAACGCACGACATTTGTTATCGCCCATAGGCTTTCAACGGTAAGGGATGCCGATGCGATAATGGTTCTTGAAGCAGGAGAAATCATAGAAAGGGGAAATCATGACCAGCTTCTTGACCTTAAAGGACGATATTACGAACTCTATACAGGAGTAAGAGAACTTGACTGAAAAAAGCTTGAAAAATCAAGTTTTTTCCTTGACACCACTTTAGCACAGTGATATAAATACATAAAACATAGGAGTTATTTTTATGAGTTTTGGTTTAGTCATTCTTAATCTGTTACTACTCGTCGCTGGTCTGCTTCTCGTGAAGCGCACAGATAACAGTGCTAAAAGTTGTACCCAGATTACAGACTGAACTGATATTTAAATCATATTTAGTTAGATGAATCCCATGGCCAGCTTTTAGCCGTGGGATTTTCACTATAAGAGGAAGGAGAAATTGTTTTATGGAAATGACGGGAGCCCAGATATTGATCGAATGTCTGCTGGAGCAGAATGTCGATACGATATTCGGATATCCGGGAGGAACAATCCTTAATGTCTATGACGCTCTGTATGATTATTCAGACCGCATAAACCATATTCTTACTGCCCATGAGCAGGGCGCATCACACGCAGCTGACGGCTATGCCAGAAGCACGGGGAAAGTGGGTGTCTGCTTTGCAACAAGCGGTCCGGGGGCAACCAACCTGACAACAGGTATTGCCACGGCCTACATGGATTCTTCACCGGTGGTGTTTATAACCTGTAATGTAACTGAACCACTTCTCGGAAAAGATACCTTCCAGGAGGTTGATATAACAGGAATTTCAATGCCTGTCACAAAGTGCAACTATGTTGTCAGGGATGCAAACGAGCTGGCCGATGTTGTCCGCGAATCTTTTGCAATCGCAAGAAGCGGACGTCCGGGACCGGTTCTTATTGATATCCTTAAAAATGTAACGGCGCAGAAAGCTGAATATACGCCGCTCAGCCTTGAAGAACATTACAGATCAGGCAGGCTCGGAAGGCTGATGGCACGTGCCTCAAGCAACTTTGAGACTCCTTCTGCCGATGCAAAAGACATTGACATTCTTCTTGAAATGATAGGGGAATCAAAGAAGCCTCTGGTAATCTGCGGAGGCGGCGTCGTAAGGGGACGCGCCCAGAATGAATTCACTGAATTTGTTGAAAAGCTTGATGCACCTACAGCCATCACAGTCATGGGAGCCGGCGGACTTAACGGCCGGAATCCTCTCACAACGGGAATGATCGGCATGCACGGAAGCCAGGCTTCAAATATGGCGGTGGATGCCTGCGACCTTCTTATAGCAGTCGGATGCCGCTTCTCGGACAGAGTTGCACTGGATCCGCCTTCATTTGCCAAGAATGCAAAGATAGTCCATATAGATATAGACAGATCTGAAATTGATAAAAATGTAAAGACCGCTCACCACATCATAGGCGATGCAAAGAAAGTACTGACTCTCTTAAATCAGAGGCTTGAGCCTCAGGAACATAAGGAATGGAAAGAGTATGTATTTTCATTCCCGACAGAGACAGTATATGAAGAGTCCGGCGGAAAGCTTTCACCTAAGCAGATCCTTGAGACAATAGCAAAGGAAATGCCGGATGATACTATTGTTGCCACAGATGTAGGACAGCATCAGATGTGGGCAATCCAGCACTTCCATTTTGATTATGCCGGACAGCTGATCACATCGGGCGGCTTCGGAACCATGGGATTTGGTCTGGGCGCTGCCATTGGTGCCCAGGTTGGAAATCCGGATAAGGCCGTTATCCACATTGCCGGCGACGGGTGCTTCAGAATGAACTGCCACGAACTTACAACCGTTCAGGCTTATGAGCTTCCGATAATCTCATTTGTATTTAATAACGGAACTTTGGGAATGGTACGTCAGTGGCAGAATCTTATATACAAAAAGAGATTCTCACAGACAACTCTTGACCGTGGACCTGACTTTGTCAGGCTGGCCGAAGCTTACGGCCTTAAGGGCAGGAGAGTCACATGCGTGGAAGAGCTGAAAGACGCCATTCATGAAGCTCTTGAATGGGGAAGAGGTTATGTTGTTGACTGTGCCATTGATATCGATGAGATGGTAAGGCCTATGGTAAGCGGAGGAAGCAAGATAACAGACTTCCTTGCATTATAGGAAGGAGGACATGGATATGAACGAGAAAAGACATACATTATCTGCACTGGTTGATAACCAGGCCGGCGTTTTATCCCTGGTCGTAAGGCTGTTTTCCAGAAAGGGCTACAATATTGAATCCCTCGCAGTAGGAACAACGGACACTCCGGAAATTTCACGTATAACGATAGAAGTCATCGCAGATGAGGACCGTATTAATCTTATTTCAAATCAGCTTGCAAAGCTGATTCCGGTCCATTCTGTAAAGCTTCTCACACCTGAAATCTCAATCAGAAGGGAACTGGTGCTTATAAAGGTTAAAGCTGAAGACGGAGCGAGAAGAAATGAACTTATCCAGATCGCAAACATTTTCAGGGCTAACATTATTGATGTTTCTGTTGGTGCGCTGACACTTGCCATCATCGGCGATGAAAGCAAGATCAGGGGACTTGAGAAAATCCTGGCTGAATTTGAAATCCTGGAGCTGGTAAGAACCGGTTTCGTGGCACTTGAACGCGGACAGGAAACCATATATGACCAAACAAAGGAAAAAGGAGAATTTGATTATGGCAAAAATGTATTATGAAAAGGATTGTGACTTAAGCGCATTAGACGGCAAGAAAATTGCCATCGTTGGTTACGGCTCACAGGGACATGCTCATGCACTCAACCTCCGTGATTCAGGCTGCGATGTTATCGTAGGCTTAAGAAAAGGCGGCAAGAGCTGGGCAGTAGCAGAAAAAGACGGCTTCACCGTTATGGAAGTTGCAGAGGCAACAAAGGCAGCTGACATCATCATGATCCTTATCAATGACGAAGCTCAGGCTGACATGTACAAGAAGGATATCGCTCCTTACCTTACATCAGGAAAGGCCATCGCATTTGCTCATGGCTTTAACATCAGATACAAACAGATCGTTCCTCCGGCAGATGTTGACGTATTCATGGCTGCACCTAAGGGACCTGGCCATACAGTAAGAAGCCAGTACGTAGCAGGCAAGGGTGTTCCGTGCCTTATCGCTGTTCAGCAGAATGCAACTGGAAAGTGCTATGACATCGCTCTTGCATACATTGCAGGAATCGGCGGAGCACGTGCAGGAATCATGGAAACAACAATGCATGATGAGACAGAAACCGACCTCTTCGGCGAGCAGTGCGTACTTTGCGGTGGCGTTGTAGACCTTATGAAGTGCGGCTTTGAAACTCTGGTTGAAGCCGGTTATGAACCTGAAAATGCATACTTCGAGTGCATCCATGAGATGAAGCTCATCGTTGACCTTATCAACAAGGGCGGCGTTCAGGCTATGAACTATTCAATTTCCGATACTGCCGAATACGGCGAATATGTATCCGGACCTCGCGTACTTCCTTACGAGCAGACAAAGGCTAACATGAAGGCTGTTCTGGCTGGCATACAGGACGGCACATTTGCAGGCAAGTGGATTGCAGAGAACAAGAACGGACGTACATTCTTCAACAGCAAGAGAGACCTTCTGGCTCAGCATCCGATGGAGATTGTCGGAAAACAGCTCAGAGAGCAGATGCTCTGGAAAAACGACAGCAACCTTGACACAGCTTCTAACTAATAATTTTTGAAATAATGCCTGCCCGGATTTATCCGGGCAGGTGAAGACTATTATTTAATACGAAAAGGATCGAGTATGAATTCTGATTTTATCAAGAAGGGTGTTGACAGAGCACCGAACAAGAGCCTTATGGTGGCACTTGGACTTACTGAAGAGGAGATTAACCGTCCGCTCATCGGCGTTGTAAGTTCTTACAATGAGATTGTGCCGGGTCATATGCATCTGGACAAGATAGCAGATGCAGTTAAGGCCGGAATCCGCCTTGCGGGAGGAACACCTATTATGTTCCCGGCAATTGCTGTATGTGACGGAATTGCAATGGGACATATAGGAATGAAGTATTCCCTGGTTACGCGTGACCTTATTGCCGATTCAACAGAGGCAATGGTGATTGCACATCAGTTTGACGGTCTTGTAATGATCCCTAACTGCGATAAAAATGTTCCGGGCCTTTTGATGGCAGCAGCCAGGCTGAACATTCCTACAATTTTCTGCTCCGGCGGACCAATGCTTGCAGGCCATCTTGACGACGGAAGAAGGACTTGCCTCAGCCATATGTTCGAGGCAGTAGGTGCTTATCATGCAGGAACTCTTGATGAAGACGGAGTTAATGAATATATCGAAAATGCCTGCCCTTCATGCGGATCATGCTCAGGAATGTATACGGCAAATTCCATGAACTGCCTTTGCGAGGCAATCGGCATGGCTCTTCCGGGCAACGGAACCATACCTGCACCTCTTTCAGCCCGTATCAGGCTGGCAAAGAAGGCCGGAATGAAGATCATGGAGCTTGTTGAGAAAGATATCCGTCCGAGGGACATCATGACAGAGGCAGCGTTTGAAAATGCTGATACTGTTGATATGGCTCTGGGATGCTCAACAAATACAATGCTTCATCTGCCTGCCATCGCACATGAATGCGGAATGGAACTGAGCCTTGACATGTCAAATGAGATAAGTTCAAGAACACCGAACCTCTGCCATCTTGCACCGGCCGGTGAGACTTTCATGGAAGACCTCGACAGGGCCGGCGGTGTTTACGCAGTAATGAAAGAACTTACAAAAAAGAATCTGCTTGATCTTGATGTTATCACCGTTACGGGAAAGACCATGGGAGAAAACCTTGAAAATGTGGTCAATAAGAATCCTGAAGTAATAAGACCGATAGAGAATCCATTCTCTGAAAACGGCGGAATTGCTGTCCTCAAAGGAAATATCGCAGTGGACGGAAGTGTTGTAAAACAGAGCGCAGTTGCTCCGGAAATGATGCAGCACAGCGGACCTGCAAGAGTATTCAATTCAGAGGAAGAGGCAATAGATGCCATCTATAACAAGAAAATCAATCCGGGTGACGTTGTGGTCATCAGATACGAAGGACCAAAAGGAGGTCCGGGAATGAGGGAAATGCTTAATCCTACATCTGCAATATGCGGAATGGGTCTGGGAGAGAGCGTGGCGCTCATAACTGACGGACGTTTCTCAGGTGCCACAAGGGGAGCGGCCATCGGCCATGTAAGCCCTGAAGCAGCAGCTGGAGGAAATATAGCCTTCATTGAAGAGGGAGATATCATCGATATTGATATCAAAGCATGCAGCATAAACGCCCGCGTAAGCGAGGAAGAATTTGCTGCAAGAAAAGAAAAGTGGGTATGTCCTGAACCACGCATCAAGACAGGATATGCAGCCCGCTACGCAAAACTGGTTACATCGGCCGACAAAGGCGCGGTACTCATGTAATAATCTGATATTGGGGAAAAAAGATGTCACAACAGGTAAAAATATTTGATACTACGCTGCGTGACGGTGAACAGTCACCGGGCTGCAGCATGAATTTACAGGAAAAAATAGAAATCGCAAAATGCCTTGAAAAAATGAAGGTGGATATCATTGAGGCCGGTTTTGCAATTTCATCACCGGGGGATTTTGAATCCGTAAGTGCGATAGCAAAAGAAATCCGCGGATGTACCATCGCATCCCTGGCGCGTGCCGATAAAGTGGATATTGATACCGCATGGGAAGCTGTTAAACATGCAGCTGATCCGAGAATCCATCTTTTCATAGCAACAAGCGACATCCATCTTCAGTATAAACTGAAGATGACGCGTGAGCAGGTGCTTGAGCAGGCAGCTCTTATGACCCGTTATGCCAAGAAATACTGCTCAAATATTGAGTTCTCAGCTGAGGACGCAACAAGGAGTGACTGGGAATTCCTGGCACAGATAACCGCAGCCGTAATTAAGGAAGGAGCAACAACAGTAAACCTTCCTGATACAGTGGGTTATACAACACCGGCCGAAATGAGAGGTCTTATTGAATACATCCGTGAGCATGTTGACGGAGCTGACAATGTTGATCTTTCGCTTCATTGCCACAATGACCTTGGACTTGCAACCGCAAATTCACTTGCAGGTGTTCTTGGCGGAGCCAGACAGATAGAATGTACTGTCAACGGACTTGGCGAGAGAAGCGGAAACACTTCGCTCGAAGAAGTGGTTATGGCAATGAGGACACGTCCTGATGTATTTAAGGACATAAAGACGGGCATAGATTCAACCCAGATTTACCACGCAAGCAAGACAGTATACAACGTTATAGGCCAGAAAGCACCGCTCAATAAACCTATTGTCGGAAAGAACGCTTTTGCCCATGAGGCAGGCATACATCAGCATGGTGTGCAGGCAAATGCCCTGACATATGAGATCCTCACTCCTGAATCTGTCGGCATCAAGGCAAATAACATAGTTCTGGGCAAACACAGCGGAAAGCATGCATTTGAGGCTCATCTCAAAGATATGGGCTATGAGCTTGGCAAGGAAGAAATTGCAAGATGCATGGAGGAATTCAAGGTTCTGTGCGATAAGAAAAAGACAGTTACCGATGCTGATATTGAAGCTATAGTAATGCATCAGAGCGGAAGCCGCGCAGCTGCCACAAAAGGTTATGAGCTTGACTGGTTCACTGTTTATACCAGCAATTTCACAACAAGCACATGTACCGTCTGCCTTAAAAAGGACGGCGAAAAACTTCAGGACGTTGCACTGGGCGACGGTCCTATAGATGCAGCCTTCAACGCTATTGATAATATCATAAAGCCTGTGGAACACAGTTTTGATACATATACTATCAATTCAATTTCTGAAGGTAAGGATACCCTTGGAGATGTTACGGTCAAGCTTGCGGCCCGCAGCCGCACATTTACGGGCCGCGGCCTTTCAACAGATACAATAGAAGCCAGCATAACCGCCTACATTAATGCGATGAACAAGATGCAGGCTGCACTTGACAATAAGGAGAAATAATTATGGGAATGACAATGCCCCAGAAGATCATGGCGGCACATGCCGGTCTTCAGAATGTAGTGGTAGGACAGCTGATCGAAGCAAAGCTGGACCTTGTACACGGAAATGACATAACCGCACCTGTATCCGTAGATCTTTTCAGAAAAGCAGGTTTTACAAAGGTTTTTGATAAAGACAAAGTTGTCTTTGTTCTGGATCATTATACGCCGTGCAAGGATATTGCATCGGCTGAACTGTGCAAGACTGCAAGAGACTTTGCAAAAGAGCAGGGACTTACCAATTTTTATGATGTAGGTGTAGTAGGAATAGAGCATGCCCTTATTCCTGAACTGGGACTTGTCGGCCCGGGATGCATGACTATAGGTGCCGATTCCCATACATGCACATATGGTGCCCTGGGTGCATTTTCAACAGGAGTGGGCTCCACAGACCTTACTGCCGGAATGGCATCAGGTCTCAACTGGTTCCGTGTTCCTTCTGCAATAAAGGTAACGCTCACAGGTTCGCTTCAGAAGTATGTGACAGGTAAAGATATAATCCTTCATCTTATCGGACTTATCGGAGTTGATGGAGCACTTTATAAATCACTTGAATTCACCGGCGAAGGTGCTCACGCGCTTTCAATGGATGACCGCTTCACAATCTGCAATATGGCAATAGAAGCCGGCGCAAAGAACGGAATCTTCCCTGTGGACGAAAAAACGATGGAATATATCGACGGACGCTATAAAGGCGAGGTTAAAGTTTATGAGGCCGATGAAGATGCTGTTTATGAGCGTGAAGTGGTAATAGATCTGAACACTCTGAAAAATACGATTTCCATGCCTCATCTTCCGTCAAATGCAAAGACTGTTGATGAAGTAAAGGGAACACCTATTGACCAGTCTGTAATAGGCTCCTGCACAAACGGCAGGATCTCTGACATGCGTGCAGCCGCTTCCGTACTTAAGGGAAGAAAGGTGGCACCTTTTGTAAGATGTATTGTTATTCCTGCAACCCAGGATGTATACCTCCAGTGTGTAAACGAAGGCCTGGCACAGATTTTTGTGGAGTCGGGATGCGTATTTTCCACACCAACATGCGGACCGTGTCTTGGAGGACATATGGGCTGCATGGCTGCCGGGGAAAGGGCAATATCGACCACAAACAGGAACTTTGTAGGTAGAATGGGTCATGTTAAGAGTGAAGTCATTCTTGCAAGCCCATACGTGGCTGCCGCATCTGCAGTTATGGGCTGTGTGGCATCGCCTGATGATTTGGAGGTGAAATAATGGTTTCGGGAACAGTTTATAAATTCGGAGACAATGTAGATACAGACGTTATCATACCTGCCAGATATCTTAACGATCCTTCAGAAGAAAATCTTGCCCGTCACTGCATGGAGGATATAGATTCTTCTTTTGCCGGAAAAGTTGCAGAAGGTGACATAATGGTAGGCGGAAGCAACTTCGGATGCGGTTCTTCACGTGAGCATGCGCCGATGGCCATCAAGGCAAGCGGCATATCATGTGTAATTGCGGCCGGATTCGCCAGGATTTTCTATAGGAATGCCATCAACATGGGATTCCCTATTCTGGAATGCCCGGAGGCTTCTGAAAAGATAAATGCGGGAGATAAAGTATCGGTTGATTTTGCCACAGGTAAAATAACAGACGAGACAACAGGAGAGACATTCCAGGCTCTTCCTTTCCCTGAATTTATTGACAATATAATCAAAAACGGCGGACTGCTTGAATATATCAAAGCAAAACTGTGAAAAACGGCGGCTTTGCCGCATGAAAGGATGAACATGAAATTTAACATAGCAGTGGTAAAAGGTGACGGAATAGGACCGGAAATAGTGGATTCAACTATTCAGGTGCTTGAAAAAATCGCAGACAGATTCGGACATGAGTTTGTTTTCACTTCTTATCTTGCAGGCGGATGCGCTATTGACGCATACGGAGTGCCTCTTCCGGAAGAAACAGTAGAAGGCTGCAAAGCTTCAGACAGTGTGCTTTTAGGCGCAGTCGGCGGACCTAAGTGGGACTGCCAGCCGGCAGATAACCGTCCTGAAAGAGCTCTTCTCGGGCTCCGGTCAGCGCTTGGCCTTTTTACAAACCTTCGCCCGGCAAAGATATATCCGGCACTTTCAGGTGCATGCACACTTCGTCCGGATATTGTCCGGAAAGGTTTTGACCTTGTTATCGTAAGGGAACTTACCGGAGGAATATATTTCGGAGAACGCGGAACAAGGGAAGGAAAATACGGCATAGAGGCTTACGATACAGAGTGCTACAGCAAAATGGAAATAGAGCGGATAACCCGTGTGGCATTTGAGACAGCCATGAAACGCCGCAAAAACCTGGTAAGCGTTGACAAGGCCAATGTGCTTGATTCCTCACGCCTCTGGAGAGCAACCGTAAATGAGATAGCAAAGGAATATCCGGAAGTAAGCGTTGACCATATGTATGTAGATAATGCCGCAATGCAGCTGGTACGCGAGCCTTCAAGGTTTGATGTTGTCCTTACATCAAACATGTTCGGAGACATCCTTTCGGATGAGGCTTCACAGATAACCGGCTCCATAGGCCTTCTCGCATCTGCTTCTCTTGGAAGCAGCAAATGCGGAATGTATGAGCCTATACACGGAAGTGCACCTGATATCGCAGGGACAGGAAAGGCAAATCCTATTGCAACCATCCTTTCGGGAGCAATGATGCTCAGATATTCATTCGGACTTGAAAAAGAAGCCGATGCAATTGAAAAGGCTGTAAATGATACGCTTGAAGCAGGTATCCGCACTGCAGACATTGCGAACGGTTCACCTGATTTTGTAAATACAACAGGAATGACACAGGAAATTCTTGCCAGAATTTAAAAGGAGCAGAAAAATGGAGATTAAAATTGTAAAGAACCCTTCACCTTCTCCAAAACCTGAAGATGAAAGCAAACTTGGTTTCGGACATGTATTTACAGACCACATGTTCATAATGGACTGGAAAGATGATGCGGGCTGGGTAGACCCAAGAATAGTTCCTTTCGGGAATTTATCATTTCACCCGGCATCAACTGTTCTGCATTACGGTTCTGAAATATTTGAAGGCCTTAAGGCATACAGAACAGCCGAGGGGAAAGTTCAGCTTTTCAGACCGCTGGAAAATGCAAGACGTTTCAACAATTCGGCAAGGCGTATGGCAATGCCTGAGATACCTGAAGAGGATTTCCTGCAGGCACTGGATGAGCTAGTAAGTCTTGAGGCTGACTGGGTTCCGTACAGTGACGGATCAAGCCTTTATATCCGTCCGTTTATGATAGCGGATGATGACCATCTCGGAGTTCACGGAATCAAGCACGCTCATTTCTATATCATTCTAAGTCCTTCCGGAAGTTATTATCCTCAGGGAATAAACCCTGTAAAGATAATGATAGAGGATGAAGACGTCCGTGCCGTACGCGGCGGTACCGGATTTGCAAAGTGCGGCGGCAACTACGCAGCTTCCCTGAGAGCCGGCGACCGTGCAGAGGAAAGAGGATATACACAGGTTCTTTGGCTTGACGGTGTTGAAAGAAAGTACATTGAAGAAGTCGGCGCCATGAACATTATGTTCAAGATAAACGGTAAGGTGGTAACACCTATGCTGAACGGTTCAATTCTTCCGGGAATCACAAGAAAGAGCATTCTTGAACTTCTGCGCAGCATGGGCGAAGAGCCGGAAGAGAGAAAGATCTCAATAGATGAACTTCTTGATGCAGCAAGATCAGGAGCTCTTGAAGAAGCTTGGGGATGCGGAACGGCAGCAGTTGTTTCACCTGTCGGCTGGCTTGCTTTCCGGGATGAAGAATTTGTCATCAACGAAGGAAAGATAGGAGAGACCACCGCAATGCTCTATGATAAGCTAACATCTATTCAGTGGGGCAAAGCAGAGGATAAATTCGGCTGGATATATCCGATAACAAAATAACGGAGAACAACATGTATAAGCTTGTATCAAATCTGATTTTATACAGCAGCCTTGGCTCTGACAGTATTCTGTCAGAGCTTTGTGCCATTTATAAAGATCTGGAAAATGAGGACACCGATAAGGCGCAGCTCACAGCAAGGGCATACGCCCAGGTTAAGAAAATCCTTGATCTTTCAACAGATTACGGGTTTGACAGAAACCTATGGCAGAATTATCTGACTTTTGAGATTATCTCAAATCAGAATTCATTCTCGCTCACCTGCGAGGGCAACGGAGCCACTGAGGGCGGCAGCGTAAATGAGTTTGCAAGAAATGATTTCCGCATTTTCAGACAGCTTTTTTCTTTCGACTTTTCAGGGCTTGAAGAGAAGCTTGGAATAAACAGCTTCAGCATACTTCAGAACTATACGGCCATTGCAAAGCAGGAAATCCTTTATGACAAAAACGTAAGCTCCATTGTGAGAGCTTTAAGCATCAGGCTGAATAAAGCGAAGGATGAAGAGGAATTCTTTGATCTGATCTCCGCGCATTATAAGGATTACGGCGTGGGAATGTTCGGCCTGAACAGAGCGTTCAGAATTAAGGGAAGCGGCGACAGTCTTCAGTTCATTCCGATAAGCAATGCCGATACTATAGTGCTTTCAGACCTTGTGGGATATGAACGCCAGAAAGCTGAGCTTATTGGCAATACGGAAAGTTTCTGCAAAGGTAACAAGGCAAACAACTGCCTTTTATACGGAGACCCGGGGACCGGAAAGTCTTCAAGCATCAAGGCGGTGCTGAATGAGTATTTCGGACAGGGCCTGCGAATGATAGAGATATATAAGTCTCAGTTCGCGGATCTGGCAAACGTTATAGCAAGAATAAAAAAGCGCAATTACCGTTTTATCATTTATATTGATGATCTTTCTTTTGAAGAAAATGAGGTGGAATACAAATTCCTGAAAGCCATCATTGAAGGCGGAGTGGAGAACAGACCGGATAACGTGCTTATCTACGCCACATCCAACAGACGGCATCTGGTAAAAGAGACCTGGAAAGACAGACAGGATATGGAATTTGACGGTGACATGCACAGAAGCGAGACTATGGGCGAAAAGCTTTCCCTCGCAAGCAGGTTTGGCGTGCAGATAAACTATCCTTCACCGGGCAGGCAGGAATTTAACGATATTGTTATTGCACTTGCCCAAAATGAAGGTCTGGATATACCTGAAGCAGAACTCCTTGCAGAAGCCAACAAGTGGGAACTGAGGCACGGCGGAATCTCAGGAAGATGTGCAAGGCAGTTTGTAAATAATCTTTTGGGAAAAGAAAGTTAAATCCATAAATCAAAAAAATCAGTGATAAAGATGCGGGCAGGGACTCTGCCCGCATCTTTTTTATATGCGTAGGCTTAAATGGCCGGACGGAGCCCTTTCTGGTGCAGCCAAATCCAGTTGTCGGGTACGATCGGTTCCAACAGTGTAAATTAAATTCAGTTGGCGGGTACGGTCGGTTCCAAAAGTGTAAACCAAATCCAGTTGGCGGGTACGATCAGTTCCAAAAGTGTAAGCCAAATCCAGTTGACGGGTATGATCGGTTCCAAAAGTGTAAACCAAATTCAGTTGGCGGGTACAAACAGTACCCGACAACTGGATTTGAATGACATATATGCAGAAATTAGTACCCGTCAACTGAATTTGAATGACATACATGCAGGAAACAGTACCCGTCAACTGAATTTGAATGACATCTTTTGGTCTCATTCATAGTGCAGGTAAAATGCGATTGGCAGGTACAGACTTTCGTCTAAGTGCAGGGAAGTTGCGAATGGCGGGTACAGAATTTCGCCTAAGTGCAGAGAAATTGCGAATGGCAGGTACAAATATATGAACTGAGTACCCGCCAAACGAAAAAAGTGTGCACCTGATAAGGCAGGAGTACCCGCCAAACG
>JAZUFV010000182.1:0-7928 GCA_045640845.1 Lachnospiraceae bacterium | reverse complement strand
GCCTCGCCCTTAACGACCTGAGGGTATCCGTCAAAATACTGCTTAAGGTCACTTCCGACAGGTACTTCAACTGCTGTCGGTTCAGCAGAAACGATTATGCTTCTCTCTTCGAAAACGCAGGTAGAAACACGCTCAGGATTATTTCTGCTGTCAAATTCTCTTATTGTTTTAAGACTCATTTTTTTACCTCTTTAATTAAAGTTTAAGAGCTTCAATTTCCTCATCAGTAAGAGTTGCCTTGAATCTTGCAACGCAATCGGCACCCTTCTGAGTGATGGTGATCTTGCCCTTCATGAGATCTCCTTCATCCTCAATGACTGCATAGTCAATAAGACGCATCTCATCAATAAGTCCGCGGACATACTCCGGAACTACCGGAGGATAAATCTCCATGCGCTCAAAGTCGTCATACAGATCTTTGCCTATATCCTCTATGCGGTAGCAGTGGCCCGGCTGTTTCCATACTCTGTCCATAATGGTCATCTGCCTGCGGCCGTGAGGTTTGTCCTGTCCCTTAACAGAAAGGTCCGTTGCTTCAAAAACGAATAAGCCGTTTGTCCTTATGTCCGGACAGAACATTGCTACCTGTTTTGCAACGATTCTTTCATGGCAAGGAGGCCAATTGAAAGAATTCGGATCCTGCATGGTCCTGAATGTCTGAGGAGGCTCAATAATTGTTTCCAGAACATTGTCAAATCCGTTTCCGTCATATTTAGCCTTATCAGGATTTGCTTTGCTGCATGGTGCATACCAGAACGGAAGATAGTAACCTGTCTCAACATATCTTGGACCTGCGTTATGAACTTCGTTCATTAATCTTCCCAGTTCCTTGAACATATCAGGGCAGACACTTCCGATAAGGTTTTCTCCATCATATTCAATTGTGTCGCCTATTTTATACATGTGGTGGCATGGATATTTAACGGGATCTCCGAGCCATGCAACCAGAGTGGCTTTTACTTGAAATGGCATATTAAATACCTCTTTTTTCTAAATGATTATTCTTCGTTTTTCTTTGCTAACGGATCGTCCTTAGGCTCCATGTTCGTGAAGAACAGAAGTACTACACCAACAATAACGAGGCCGATAAAGATGAGCCATCCCATGTTGTATGTGCCTGTGAGAGCCTGTGACTGACCAAGAAGGAGGTAGCAAAGTGATCCGATGATACCTGAAATGAAGAATACTATCGGGAATGCATTTGCTGCGCCGTCACGTCCGAAGATCTGGGCAGTCATTGAAGGTGGATAGTTGTTTGATCCGCCAATTGAAAGACCCATCATTACAAGCCAGATCCAAGCGCCTACAGGGCCGGGAACAAAGAAGAATGCCATAGCGATGATAACCCAGATACCATAAATGATGGATGACTTCTTTGAGCCGAACTTCTGATCAATGAAACCGCAAAGGTAACTTCCTACAAGACCGATGAGAGAAGCAACTGTCATCATTGTAAGAGCCTGAGGCTGTGTGAAGCCCTTCATAAGAAGTGTAGGAATAAGAGTTGAAACAAAACCAACTGTGGTCATTCCGTAGAATCCGTTAGTGATACCAATGAACCATGTTTCCTTCTGAGCAAGGACCTTTCCTGTTGTCCAGCCTGTTTCAACCTTACCGGTTGCTTTTCTTACGGCATTAGGATCATTGTCAGGGAAAGCATTCCACTCTTCAGGGAAGTTTCTGAATGCTACAAAGTTGATGATTGCAAGAACTATAAGGCATCCTGCCATGAAATACAGAGCGTACTGGATTCCGCCCCATGCTGCTGAAAGTCCTGTAAGAATTGCTACGAAGCATGCTGATGAGATGTTAAGTCCCATTGTTGCAAATCCGATGGCAATACCTTTCTTTTTAGGGAACCAGTTTGTGATAGTCTGGTTGCCGCCAAGAAGCTGAACGCCCCTTAAGAAGGTTACCATGAGGATGAGAACTATAACATATGCAGCAACCGTATTTGCCTGTCCCCAGAAAAATACGAAAATGGCGCCGAGGATAAGGCAGATTCCGTTTACAAGTCTTACGCCCACTTTGGAAGCGATCTTGCCGATAAAGAGGCAAACAACCAGAGCGATACATGTTGCAAGTGTTCCGTATGAAAGCAGTACACCGGGTTCAACGCCCATTTTACCTGCCAGCTGCGGAACAACGGTGTTCATTGAGCTGTTAACAAGTCCGCCATAGAAAAACCAGTTGAGTGCTGCAAAAATGATTATCCACCAGCCCTTAAAGCCAAAATTGGCACGAGCGTCATGGCTTACTTTATTGTTATCCATTTTTATCTCCCTTTCTTCACAATACTAATTAAAAATCCATGTTCTTGAGATCTCTTACCGTTGGCAGAGTTGCCCAGAGTTCGTCACCGGCCTTCAGCATGTCATAAGGATTCCAGTACTGTGATGGACCATCTGCCATATTGCCTGAAATCTTGGAAAGCTGTGTGCCGACTGCCTGAACTGTCCAGCCCTTGTCATAAGGTGTTCTGAACAGAGGAACAAAGGCATGGTGGAGAATCCTCCACTTTCCGTCCTCACGGATGTAATCATCAAGAAATGTTCCCCAGATCCATAATGAATCTTTGTGCTGAGGATCAGTTGCGCAGCCCGGTGAAGGTGCTACAGATCTTGCATACTTTCTGTCCTCACTGACTTCGATAACCGGATTGCATGTAAAGTGCATTGTAAATGCGCCCGGTACCTGTTTAAGCATACCCATGAACTTGCCGAAGAAACGTTCTTCAATATGTTCCCCGCCAATGTATACGCCGCTGTCTGAAGCCTGAATGCTTACATCTTCTCTTGTCTTTGAGAAAATATCTTCATACATGTGCTCGTAATCCATTGTCATAAGCTGAAAAACGTATCTGTTAAGAAGCTGTTCAATTGCCGTAACATCTTCCAGATAAGCAATCCGTTCTTCCAATGTCTTCTCCATCTTTTTCCCCTTTCGAAATATATTGAACTAAAACCGTTCAATATAATTTTATTTTCTGTGTGGTCTGAAACAATTTACACTAATTCGCGCGCGTTAAAGTTCTCTTATACAATTTTGCGCTTGTGTACAAAAACTTTTGAACACTTTACTGCGTCAAAAAAAGCTCCGCCGAACGGAGCTGAAAAAACAATAAAATTATTTATGAATAATAGATCCTTTAAAGAGTACCTTTGCAAATGTTTTTGCTATTATTACCGGATCATCAACACATTTTCTGTCTATCCATCGGCCAAGCATATTCACAAGACCGGCAGCAAGAAACGTACCCATCCATTCCTGTTCTTCATTTCTGAGATTGATGTAATTAAAATTAATTTCATTCTTATTTCTTACCGATATGATCCATTTGTTGATAAACTGCTTTCCGTGTGATCCGTTCATAAGGCAGTAATAAACATCCTGTTTTGCTGCATATGTCTGCAATGTTTTTTTGTACTCCTCAATGAACATATCAAGATTGGTAGGGTCAGCCTGACTTACAAGAGAATACAGCATAGTGCTGTTAAGCCCTGCCTCCATTTCGCTGATAAGTATATCCTCCAGCTCTTCACAGATAGCAATCACATCCGGATAATGATAGTAAAATGTACCCCTTGAAATATCGCAGATACTGCATATATCGGTTACATGAATGTCCTCTAATGGACGCTTTGAATACAGACGAAGGAACTCGTCCCTGATTTTTGTTTTGGTGTCAGCAGTTTTCTCCATATTGTAATCCCCTGTTAATACAATTGTACGATTTCCACGACTATTAAATTATATTAAACGCGAAACAAAACCTTCAATCAGCAAAATAACAACAATTGTATGTTTTCTCAACATTTTTTGTGTTTTTGTTGTGCAAAATATATTCGTGTGGTATAAGTGTGCTGACAACACCATATGGAGGAATAAAATGGGGGAAAGAAACGACAGCAAACAGGTGCAGATGACAAAAGACCTGCTCAGGGCAACTCTGCTGGAAATACTGAAAAAGAAGGATATTGACAAAATCACTGTAACGGAGATCTGTGAAAAAGCCGAGGTAAACCGCTCCACATTTTACGCTTATTTTCCAAACCCGATGCAGCTGATGATAAGCATCAGGGCGGAGATAATCAAGCGTGTCCACCATATCTATGATTCATATGAAAATCTTCCTCTGGAAAGACGTGCTTACAGATCTGCCGTTGATAGTCTGGAAATGATAAGCCGGGAATTCAATCAGATCTATGTTCTGTCAAAATATGCTGTCACCGCCCTTGCCCTGCCGATTGAAATTGTAACAATAATATTTGAGCCGTACATAGAAAGCCGCATTACTTTTCCTATAGAAGCAGCAAAAAAACAGCACCTCAAGTCATTTTGCCTCTACGGACTTGTGGGAATCGTCCGTGAATGGAAATCGTTTCCTACCCCCGGCTTTGCAGCCGAAACCGTCCGCGATGCCATGACACTTCTTAATTATCAGCTGATGCCGCGCAAATAAATACATATCTTTTCAGTCTTAAAGTACCTGTGATATAATTTTTTCAGAAAAAGACTGCAAAGGAGACATTATGAAGCTTATATGGAAAATCCTCATAGGTGTGGCAATTGCCGCTGCTCTCTTTTATCTTATTGTTCTGATCACAGCATGGGTATAAGGTGAATGATATGAAAAAAGCCGGTGAAGTTTTAAAAAGCATAATTATTATCGTTGTCCTCCTTGCGGTGGGCTTTGCTGTGGGATTCTTTTTCAAGGATTACCTGTTCAGGCAGGATGCCGAAGCCACCGGCACTTCTTCCGGCATTTCACTCCCCGGAGAGGTTGAGAAGCGGGTTGTGACCATTGATGAAGTCAAGGTCATCCTTTCCGAAACCAGTGAATTTTCCACATATTCATGTCAGTACTCTGTTGAAAAATCAGCTGACTATTCAAGATATTTTCTTGATAACATCGTTATTCCGGGAACAAAAAATGTTGTTACCATCAACTGTGACGGAATAGTCAAGGTCGGCTATGATGTTAAAAAGATTGATGTCCGCATCGATAATGAAAGCCGCACAATATACATTTCCCTTCCTGATGCGGCTGTAAATGACAATCACATCATCTGGGATACGGTGAACGTTAACGAAAAAAATAATATTCTGAACCCTATAGATTTCAGCCAGTATCAGGAACTGATAGGCGAGATTGAAGCTGAAGGTCTTGAAAAAGCAGAGGCTTCCGGCGTATATGAAAAGGCCGAAGAGAATTTCAAAACTATCATTACGAATTTCCTGTCCGGCCTTGATGATTATAAGGTTGAATTTATCTGATTCCGGGTTTTACTTAAAATCCTTCAGATATTCGTTCACAGACCTTGTCATTTCCCGTGAAAAGTCTGAGTTATATTTTCTTGTGCAGAAAGCCTTCATATCCTGACTTTTATTGGCAAAAAGCTTCTGCCGGTACTCTGCGTCCATTTCCGGATATTTATTTTCGCTGACAATAAGTTCCATAGGTGCGCGTTTAGGCTTCGGACGGCTTTTCTGCTGTTCTGTAGGGAACCCGAAGACCAGCATTGCTGCCGGAAAAACGTACTTTGGAAGACCAAGGAGTTCCCTCTGTTTTTCGCAGTTTTCCATAACATCGCCTATATAGCAGCTGCCTATGCCAAGCGAATGTGCTGCAGTCACTGCGTTCTGGGCAGCTATCGATGCGTCAACAACAGCCAGCATAAGGTCTCCTGCTCCCGGATTTCTCGGCTCGCAGTCTTCATCCAGATAACCGTCATACCACTTTTTGCAGTCGGCACAGAAAATAAGGACAAGGTCAGCCTTTGCGATAAACGGCTGATTATCGCATGTCAGCACCAGCTGTTCCTTAAGTGCCTGGTCCGTAATATCGATCACGGTATAAAGCTGCTGGTTTCCGGCTGTAGGGGCATTTGCAGCCGCCTCAAGTATCTGTGCCTTCTGCTCTGCACTTATCTTTTCTTCCGTAAATACTCTGACTGATTTTCTTTCGATAAGTTCTTCTATTGTGCTCATATTTTCCTTCCGTTGACCGCTGACACTTACTCAGGTTTCTGAATTTTGATTTCGTTTATTGATAAGTGAATTATAAAGCGCTCTGACCCCGTCTGCTATCTGCTCATAAGCAAGGCTGAAATTTCTCGTATACCACGGATCGTCAATTTCTCCGCCGTCGGTATATTCACCAAGCAGATGCATTTTACCTTCAGGGTCTCCGCCCGTGATGCGCATCATATTTCTGATATTTGCGCTTTCCATTCCTATAAGCAGGTCATATTTCTGATAGTCTGTCTGCTTCATCTTTCTGGCACTGTGTCCGCTGCAGACTATGCCTTTACTTTCCAGTATCTTTCTTACAGGCGGATATACTCCGTTTCCCAATTCCTCGCTGCTGGTGGCGGCCGATGATATTTCAAACATGCTTTCCACTCCGGCCTTTTCAACCATATCCTGCATTATATATTGAGCCATCGGCGACCTGCAGATATTGCCGTGACAGATCATGAGGATTTTAATCATATTTTCTAACTCTCTTTCATTTTTACTGATTTTTTTGTCTTTCCTCTACTCATTTATCAGCCAATTTGCTATGTCCACAATCTGAATTCCCTCATACTGATAATTCTCCTGATGTGTTCTTGCAAGAATCATTTTGGGATATGCATCTTTTATTGCCAACAATGGAGTATATTCTCTTTCAAAGGTTTCCGGATTATCAATGTATTCCGAAACCTGAATATATATTTTCTCATCTCTCTTTATTGCCACAAAATCGATTTCTTTTTTATACAACACACCTGCATATACTTCATAGCCTCTTCTAAGCAGTTCAATCGCAACCAGGTTCTCGGATATTCTTCCATAGTCCGGATTCTTATTACCAAGTCTTGCGCTTCTAAAACTAGGATCAGCCAGATAATATTTATCATTTGAAGCCAAATACTTTTTCCCCCGAATGTCATATCTTCTGACTCTGTAAAAGCCAAATGCATTACATAAATATCCTATATAGGTGCCTACTGTTTTGTCATTTGTTTTTATTTTATTCGACTCTAAAGTATTGGCCATTTTATTTGCAGAAACAACATTTGAAATATTATCCATCAGGTAATCTGCAATCTTTTCCAAAAGTGGTGTATTTCGAATTTTATATTTCTGCACAATATCTCGAATTACAAGAGTTTCAAAAACATCATTCACATAGGAAACGCGGCTATTTTCATCTGTATATAAATAAGATCCTGACATTCCTCCAATTCTACGATACTGGGTGTATGCTTCATATGAATCTGTAAGTTCATAATATTCCATAAACTCTTTAAGTGAAAAAGGAAATACTTCAATACTGAAGGTTCTTCCTGTAAATAAAGTTGCCAAATCACTGCTAAGCAGAAATGCATTAGAACCTGTGACATAAATATCATACTTCTCTGATGCATGAAGGCTATTTAATGTTTTTTCAAAACCTTCACACATCTGTACTTCATCTATGAAAAGATAATTATTCTTGGATTCTACATAAGCATTTTTCACATAATCATTTAATCTATGATATTCCTTCAGTTCTTCAAAATCCAATTCAGTAAAATCAATATAAATGATATTAGCATTATCATCCGTATTCTTAATTTGCTCGATAAAGGCTTCCATCAACTTTGATTTACCACATCTTCGAATTCCGGTAATAACCTTTATATCAGGTACTCCCTGAACACTTTTTAACTGTTCCAGATACTCGGCTCTCTCTATTAGTTTCACATCAATAAACCTCCAGAAATAATTGATTATCATTTTAGCATTCTATTTCGAATTATTCAATAATTTTCATTTTTTCGAAATAGAATTGTGTTTTTTATTATCTTACACATTTTCGTCTATTTATACACATATTGATCTTCAGCCAAATTTTATGTACATCAATAAAGCAAAAAGCATCAGATTGTTAGTATAAT
>JAZUFV010000181.1:0-20656 GCA_045640845.1 Lachnospiraceae bacterium | reverse complement strand
TGTCTCTCCCTCACGCAGACCGCCTACCTTTACTTCCGCTGCCTGTTCGGTTCCGTCTTATGTCAATTCACATGTTTCGTCATCCCATTCAACCGTTACCACCTTCGGGCTGACGGTTACATCAATGCTTACATCCATTGTTTTTCCGGAATAATCTCCGTCGGAAGATTTTTCCGTGATGGTAAATGTTGCCGGATAAGCCTTTCCGCCGGCAGTTTCATCAACGGTCGGCACAATTGCTGCCGTTGCATCATCAAACGTAAACTTGCCTTTTATCTCTTCGTCGGCACCGGTCGTTGTATAACCGGTAATATATACCGTACCTTCAATATTCTTACCGTCCGTACCTGCCGCTTCACCGAGCGTTGGTGAATAAACGAAGTCAAGCGTAAGACCGCTGACCTTCAGATACCTTGCATACAGTGTGGCTTCCGTAGATTCATCCGGCCATGTAAGAAGGCTCTTTCCGTCTTTATCATAATACTGTACGCCATCGGCATCAAAATATCCGAAGAACTTATAATCGTCAGACGGCGGTGTCGGCAGTGTTTCGATTGCCGGCATATCCTTGCTCCATGTAGCCGTTACGGACGTTGTTCCGCCGCTGCCCTTCACAGGATCAAGCGTGATGGCAGTCGTCTTCAGCATCCATTTTGCATACAATGTCGTCGGTGCTGTTACGGTATCTGTATCAAAATTCCACTCTTTGCCGTCTGTGCAGTCCTGATCCTTATACCAGCCATTATGATTGTAGCCTTTGGCTGATGACTCATCAGGCTTTACCACCTTTCCGCCATTCGCGATAATCTGGCTTGCAACCTGTGTTCCATGGCCGTTCATATTGAAGGTGACCGTATAGAACTTGCTTGTGTGTTCCAGATCCACGCCGTCTTCCACAACGATAGGGCTTGTACATTCAGCACCGTTATAGGTGAATGCAAGCACATACTCACCTGCCAGATAGCCGTTGTTGAATATACACTGTCCGAACTCATCGGTAGTTGCCTTTTCACGCTCAACAAGTGTTCCTGCCGCATTGGCCTTCATCATGCTGACTTCAATTCCTTCAGCAGGCTCATCGTCAATCAGGAGCGTTTCGGTGATCAGAACCCCCTTCTCCAGCCATACATATTTTTTATCAATATTGGCTGTCTTTTCCATTTTTTGAGGAAGGTTTGCTTTAAGCACGTAGTCCTCTTTTGTACTGTCGTCAAAAGCTGCTGCACTGCCGTACCTTGCAATTATCCTCTTGCCTGTGCTGTAAGCTGCGGAAGGCATATCGATATAAATCTTATTAGCGTTGCCCGATGCGTCAACTCCGTTCGGATTATCAACGTTTACATCTATAAAGCTGCCTTTCAGCTCACTTGTTTCGTTATCATCCAGGAACAGTTCATGTGTTCCGATCGATGACTGTTTATCCCAGGCTGCAGTGCCATTGATATAAGCACCGCTGCCGTGAACCGCTTCTAATTCACTCAGTTTTACTCCGGCAAATACGGTCTTTCCGCTTGTCTCGTAAACACCGCCGCCATTGCCGGATCCGGAGGCAGCCTCATCCGCAGCATTTTTGTTGTTCATAAGAACAAGTTCCTTACCAAGCTCCAGAACACCGCCGGATACATTGATGAGTGCTGCGTTTGCATCGATTGCCGGTGAAATAACCGCCTGTCCGCCTACCGTGGCAGCCTTACTGTGTCCGTCTATCGTAATGGACTGAAGCGTCAGTGTTCCGCCGGATACAACATCAAACAGCGGTCCCTTGAAACTATCAACATCAAATCCCGTAAGTCCTGTCGTCACAGACGGCTTCACATAACGAATGATCTGTGCCGGTTCTGCAAGCTTCACTTCACCTGCTGCCAGGCATTTAGAATCGGAAAGAAGCGTCGTGCTGTTTATGGTGACCGTATTTACCACATACAGCGCGCAGGCTTTATAATTCTTCAGCTTACTATATGCCGCATCCAGTGTTTTCACTGCTGTTGCCGGGCTTAAACCGTCAGCAGAGTCACTTCCGTTTACACCGTCAATATAAATACCCGGACGTGCCTGCAATTCTATAATTGTGTTGTCCGATTCGTTCAGACCTTTGACAAACATCTTCTTTAGGTCATAATCGATCGTCATGGCATCTTCCATGTAGTTCGTTTCGCCTTTAACAAGTACTCTGTGTTCGTAAGGGTCTTCCACATCTATCACGATGGAGCCGTTATTCTGGGTTGCCGAAGGGGCTTCAATGAACTTATCCTTTGCCAGATATACCGAACCGGAAATTACCTGCAGATCTCTGACTGCAAATTCTCCGCCCACATATACAGCCGAGCCGTTTTCAGCCGAGCAGTTTGCATTGATATAGGTATTAACACCTGCCGTAACCGAGCCGTTTGGCGCAATATAGACCGCACCGCCGTTTTCGGCACTTGCCCTGCTGAATGTATTGGATTCCGCATCCTCTCCGGTCAGAATTTTAACTGTACCGTCGGTGTAAACTGCGCCGCCGTTTTTCGCGCTCACATCCTGAATTGTGGAATATATAAGTTCTGCGTAACCGCCCTTCAGTACTTCAAGCGCACCGCCGTTTCCGCCGCCAGCATTTTCAAACAATATTGTATTGCCGCTGACTCCAAGCTTTCCGCCGTCCTTAACTTTGACAATTGCGCCGGCATTACTTACGCCATCAGCTGTCAGGTCAGGATGAGGACTGTCAACCGCAAGGCTGTGTCCATTCAGGCTTACGTCACTTAAGATAAGAATGCCGTCATTTTCTACAATGAACATTTCCTTGGTGT
Organism: Lachnospiraceae bacterium; assembly: GCA_045640845.1. Lineage (GTDB taxonomy): Bacteria > Bacillota > Clostridia > Lachnospirales > Lachnospiraceae > RGIG5612. Next base: position 17,864 of record JAZUFV010000181.1, on the reverse strand, counting down.
TGTCAGCAGCATCAAAGCCCTCAAACTCATCATGTGCGGTCGGCTGTGAGTATCTGATGAAGGAAACCTTTCCAACATTAAAGGTATCTTCCATATCCATATCCCTATACCCGGTGCCGGAAATAGCCATTGTTTCATCGATGCTTACCGGATTTACAATAACTATCATTCCGTATGACAGGCCATCGTCACCGGATGTAGGCTGCAATGCCTTATACGCCTCTTTGATCGTGGTAAAGGCAGTTGCAGGAGTTACGCCGTCATCGGATGCCGAAGCTGTTTTCGCTCCGTCCACATAGATGCATTTTACATCTGCAAGTACCATATTTTTCTGATTTGTCGGATCGACAACCAGGATGTATGCCGTACCGATTCCGGCATCAAGCTTAAATTTGGTGTCACTTGCCTTCTGATCCGAATGGCTTACTACAAGTCTTTCGCTTTCACCATCGGCCATATCCACTGTTATTATGTTTTTCGGTGAGAATGCCGCTGATGAATCATCCACGGAAATGATCCGCTTATCTTCGTCTTCAGTTTTCTCAATATAGATCTCGGCATCGATCAGCGGTGTATCCTTTAGGGTAAGGCTTGTACCTTTATGATAAATCGCTCCGCCGTTGTCTGCTTTGCACCTTGTGATCTCGGTGCTGCCGGCAATCGTTACATCGCCGTTGTTAATGATTGCTCCGCCGCAGCTGCTGCCGTTGTCATTGCCGGCGAGCTTCGCACCGTTAAGTACAAGCGTTCCGCCCTCATCAACTTTGATGAATGAACCGCTGACAGTTCCTTCAGAGGACATTCCGATTGAAGAGTCCAGTGTAAGCGATCCGCCGTTCTTTACATTGACCAGATCTCCTGTGAACGCGTCATAATCAACGCCCATGATCTCAAATCCGGTATAACGCTTTATTGTCTGTCCGTCTTTCATTTTCCAGGCTGCAGTACCTTCCACAGACAGCGTGCCGCAAACATATAATGTACCTTCATAGCCTGCCATTACCTCGGCTGCTTTTTCAAACGTCTTAAATGCCTGCGCCGGATTCTCGCCATTATTGCTGTCACTGCCGTTTATTCCGTCAACGTAGCAGCTGACGCCGAGAACGATTTTCTTCGCATTATCGCCCTTGCCGCTTACCAAAGCGAAGTTGCCGTTTGACAGTGTAAAGTATGAAAGGTATGCATCTGCCGCTCCGAGTTCCGGACCATGATCTACCGCTACCATGCCTTTTGAATAAGGATATCCTGTTTCGGAATCGGCATTCGTAGCCGCAACTGTCAGGTTATATTTGTTGGAGCCCTGGCAGGACTGCATCAGCTGAACCGGATATCTTCTGTCAGGCAGGAAGATCGTATCATTTATTTCTGACTGATTTCCGAGAAGATATACATATTTTTTCGTATATACATCATCTGTCTTCGCTGCGCTTCCGGTAGTCGTATTGTTTTCAATTGTAGTGCCGCCAAGCGAAAGTGCACGACTCGAATAGATGGCGCCGCCGGATTCAGCCTTATTATATGAAATCGTTCCGCCTTCAAAACGTGCTCCGTCTATGTCCGTAGAACCGTCACTTCCGTATGCTCCAAGATAAAGACCGCCGCCCTGCTTTGATGCAGTATTATTTGTTACTTTCGATGCGAACGACATATTGAACGGTATCGAATTTCCCAGATAGATACCACCGCCGTAAGCCGCTTTACAGTTTTCCAGAGTAAAGGAATCTGTAACCTTCAGTGCTGTGCTGCCCGAAGAATAACAGATACCGCCGCCCTGTGAATAATCGGTATACATACACTCGCAGCCGGAAATTTTGGCATTTCCTCCAAGCTCAAGTTTTTTCGGAGAAGTTGCGTAGATTCCGCCGCCATAATAATATGCTTCACAGTTTTCAATCGCAGCATTGCCATTCATGGCAAGTGATCCGCCGTACAGATAGATTCCGCCGCCATAGTATGCACAGTTCCCGTCAAGAACGGCATCTCCGCCGATATTGATAGCTGCTGAGTAGCTTTCGGTATAAACGGCACCGCCTCGGTCAGAGGTTACATATTTTTCCTGAACGCCATTGCCTCTTATGGTTCCGCCATTGATATTTAATGTTGAAGCACCTGTCAGATAGAAGGCTCCACCGTAAGTATACGGCGTATAACAGCCGTTTCCTTCAATCAGGCCGCCGTTGATCGTAACCGTTGCGCCGGATGAATATACCGCACCGCCATATGTATATCCTTTATCTATATTACTGTAATTATTCCTGATCTCGCCGCCGTTCATGACAAGCTCAGAAGATGCATCATATAAATAGATCGTTCTGAAAGTTGTGCTGGATGAAAGCTCCGCATTTAAGGTATTATTGTTGATCTTTGCTCCGTCGCTCAGTGTCAGTTTGCTGTTGATAAGATAAATAATACCATTGTATGTACTGGATTGATTGCCTTCAATCTGTGAATCTTCCACCTCAACATCACAGCCGCTGCAATAGATAATGCCATAGCCGTAGGTGGAACTATTCGTGTGTTTATTATTCAGGATCTTCGCGCCGTCAAAAGTGACCACGGGCTTATAACCCAGGCCGGAAGCATACAAATAAAGGATCGCGTTATTATCGTCTGTGGCGCAATTCTGGATCGTACCATTGATATTCGTGTGTATACGATCAGTTCTGTAAGAGGTATCTCCCATTCTCTGGTACAGAACACGGGCGCAGTCTTCGATCAGAACCTTCTCGCCGATATCCACACTGCCGCCATAATAATACGCATAAATAGCTCCGGAGTTGTTCTTGTTTCCGCGGATCGTGGTCGTGCCTGTCAGCTCAATATCCCCGTAATATCCCTGAACAACAGGACTGCTGTTATACGGATTATCCTCATCCCCCTTTTCAAAGGTACAGCTGTCTATTTTTACGCCCATTTTCTTTTTATAAGCTTCGCCGGAATTACCGCTGGCATATGAGTAAATCAGGGCGTCACCGGAGTTGCTGCCGGCACTTCTGTAACAATTTGTAAAGGTGCTGTTTGAGATCACAAGCATCTGGTGATCCTGATCTGTTTTCGGACGCGCTCCGTAATAACTCGTAGTATAACGGATGATATTATTATCAGAACTCTTGGCCGGCGATGAGAAGCCGTCAAAAGTACAGTTATCGATCGTTGCGTCTTCGCAATACGGAACAGAAATATTAATCCAGTAATCAGTCGTATATTTCGCTGCCCGCGGTCCGGCATTGAAATCACAGTTCTTAACCGTAAAACCGGTCATGGCATTTGCCTTGATAAACCTCGTGTTTTCAGGATGTTCAAAGCCGTACTCTGCTTCATGCGCCTGCGTGACATCACAGTTGTCAACTGTAACCGTTCTGTGGAGAGTGTCCGAGTATGAATAGTAAGTGTAGTTTAACAGATGAAGCCCGCCGTAGCTCTCCTTAAACGGTGTATCCTTAAACGTAACATCGCAGTTATAGAAACTGCTATTCTGCATATAGGTGCTGCTTGCGTAGTTTGTACTGAACTCACATGATGTAACAGCAAGCTTATGGATTCCCTTTGCGTAAATAATATATTCCGCAAGCGCAGCGGTATCACCGATTCCTGTAAAATTCGTATTGTTAAACGAGATATCATACTTGCTCTCATCCGCATAATTTGCGCCGTAACTGCTCGGTGTATTGATATACAGGAATCTCCTGAAGACATTCTGCACGGTACACCCGTCCATTTTGAACTTGCCGCCGTTATTCGATGAGCTGAAAAGCTTAATGCAGGCGTGGGCTTTATCACTGTCTGTTTCCCAGGTATCGGAATATGCCTTGTTTCCGTCGAATATGATATTCTTCATTGTGAAGCTTGCGTTTTCGGCAACTTCGATCATATTTCCGCCAAAGCCGTTGTCAATCTTCATAAGCTTCGGCTGCCAGGTCATTCCTGCTTCGTTTGTAAAGCATGGCTTTCCACCGGCATCCGTATCGTTAAGCATGGACCATTCCGTATCGGTATTGATCGTCACGGTTCCGCAGATGATGATGTTTGAGCCGCCGTTATCCGGACTTCCGTTTGCTTTCAGAATTTCCATCGCATGCTCAAATGTCTTTACGGCAGTAGTCGGCGAAGAGCCGTTCCGGCTGTCGTCACCCTTTTTGCCGTCAAGGTATACATCCTTAACATTTGCGATAATATCGTGATTTGTCTCATCTTTTGAAAAGCCGCCGCAGGTGGTGCATGCAGGATCAAGCACGAAGTTATCATAATAATTTTCGGCCTTCAGTTCTTCATCGCCCTCCACTACGACATTTCCGAGATAAGGACTTTCAACAGAGACATAAATGAGATCACTTGATCCAAAGTAAGGAGCGTTCGCTTTATTCAAAGTGATCGGATACGGCATGCCTGTACCGGAATAACGAAGTTTTATTGCAGGATGCTCCATGTAGCCGGTATCCGCATTATCAAGAGCGAACAATCCGCCCAGCTGAAGCTCCGTATTCTGCACGTCAACATAGTTGATAATTGAATCATCAATGTTCAGTTTTGCAGGAGTGCTTCCCGTATTTCTGCATACAATACCTGAAAGGTCTGTGCTTGCAGCACCTGTCGTGTAGACCCTTCTCGTATTATAGATACCCGAATACTTAACATTTACCTCAGCACTGCCTTCAATAAGGACCGTGCCCGTGTCATTACTTGTACTTCCGGCTGCGCTGCTGCAATATACCGTCGTATCATGGATGGTACAGCTGGCAAGTGTCAGAGTTCCCTTCTCCTGATGGATGGAACCCTTGCATTTCTCCGTGCCGCTGATCTCGCAGCTCTTCAGGGTAACATTTCCGTCTTTGATATAGATCGGTGCTTCCTGATACTGATTATTATATTTTCCGTCGATATTATCCACGAAGCCGGACTTGCAGTCCTTAAACTTTGCGCCCACAAGGTTTACTGTGCCGCTCACAACCTTCAGCTCATATGCCGGCTCATCCGTAAATGTCAGGCATCCTGTGCTGGTAAGGGTGCCGCCCTTTACTGTAATCGCGCCGCCGTTTAACTTATTACCGGAATTTTCAAAAACCTCTTCGGCTGCTGTTCCTTCAAATGTAAGATTTGCTGCACTCAGACTTCCGCCTGTACCTGTAACCTGTACAAGATCCTCCGTGAAGGAAGGATATCTCTTTATCACAACATTCGCATCGCCGATCTTTCCGTCCCAGTTCTCTGCTCCCGTAATCTCCACTGTGTCCGTGATATAGATCACCTTCGGGAAATCAGGATTCGATTCCAACTGCGCCATCAATGCACTCTTTGCGCCTGCAAATGTCTTTTTCGGCTGTTTGTAGCTAAGACCGGTATTGCTGTCATTTCCGGCCGCACCGTCAAGGAATATTGCGCTCTCGCCATAGACGATCCTCTTATTATCGCCCATAGCGGTATATCCTTCGGTTATATTTCTATATTCAAATTTATCTTCCAGAGCGCTTACATCGGTCAGGCCGGAGGAAGCGTATTTCGGATTTGCCGGTTCAGCAATGGATTTGCCGAACGCAACCGTGTCATCATCAATTCCGCCAAGATCAATTATGACCTTCTTGCCTTCTCCGCCGCTGATCTCACTGCTGAGAATGACCGGAGCACTGACCATTGTCTGGTAAATTGCCTGCTCTGATGCGTAATCTACTACGTTTCCTTCACCATAAACAACATAGCAGTTATCATTATAGATACCTTGCCATGTGCCGCCTTTATTTCCTGAAATAACGGTATTGGACAAAGGCAGCGGCATCGGCTTACTGTCATAGTTCGTGTTTGAGTTATATTTATATGTGCCGCTGTACCAGAGACCTGCTCCCGTACTTCCTGTGTTGTCCGCCACCGTACATCCATCGACTTCATAAACCAGATATTTGACGCCATAGTCACCGTTATCTGAATTCTTGTGAAGATGCATTCCGGCAAAACCATTGGCTGCCGTATTGCCGCTTACCTCCACACCTGACAGGCTTACAAGCGTTGGCGTATAATTCTTGGAGTAACCGGAGAATGAAAAATCGATTCCCGCGTTGCCGATCGTGGCAATATTATTTTTAATAATGGAATCTGCAACAGAAGGAGCCTTGATATCGGTATAACAGTTAGGTGTAAATGCTATTCTGGCCTTACTCCAGCTGTATGCGGTGCCCGTTGCATCCTTACCGTTATCTTCATAAATCAGCCCGGAAACATGTGCATCAAATCCCTGGCCGATGATTATATCCGCGTTCTGGTTATTTTTAACTGTCAGTCCATCAAGTTCCACAATCCACTGATAGCCCCAGCTGTAAGAACCGTAGATCAGGTATCCGCTTGAGCTTTCCGATGTGTTCCCGATAAATTCCGTATCTTTGAATTTCATCGTTCCGCTCATAGAGGAGCCGCCGAAATTGAAGGCACCGGAACGAATGTTATTATCATCAAACCGGCATTTTTCAACATTTACCACAACATTATCATAGCTATAGAAAATCGTGCCGATATTTGAATTTAATACATTAAATTCATTCATGTTGACCTTGGATCCGCCGGCATATGCATAAATCAGATAGGTTACCCTTTTGGATGCATCGTTAAATTTATCCAGGGTTGCTTTCAGATTCAGCGTTGCGCCTGACGCAACGTAGTTGTAATAAGTGCAGTTGTTTGCAGGAACGGTCCATTTGTTCGTATTGATCGTAACGACTGCCGAACTTTCTGCATAAATTATGCTGGTTACAGCCCTTCCCGGATCTCCTATTACGGTATCTTCATCAAGAGTTACCGTTGTATTTGTACCGGCCGCATAAATCTGTGAACCTGTTGACGCATAGTTTTTGCCTAAAGTAACTCCGTTTAATGATACCTTCGCACCTGCAGAGGCATTGATCGCACCTCCGTTTCCGGAGGAAACTGTTGTATTTTGAATTGTACAATTGTTAAGCTCAGCAGTTCCGCCTGCAGCACTGACTGCGCTTGTGCCGTCACCCTCTAAAACAAAATGGTAGTCTGATGTGCTTTTTCCGAGAGTAAGAACACCGGCACTTTCAACACTTAAAAGTGAGGTAGGTGACATAGTGATTCCGGTCATAGTCCCTTTGGAATCTTCATACTTGCCATCCCAATGCCTGTAGAGGATGTCCCTGTCTGCGGATGAATCGTCCCAGACTTCGGTACCGGTCACTTTATATGGCGTATTGTCCTTCAGAACAATCGCAGCGTATTCATCTGATGAATTATAGATCTCTACAGCCTTTGCCATGGTCTTGACAGCAGTAAAATGTGTTTCACCGCTGTTTGCGTCATCGCCTTCGGCCTGTGAAAGGAATACGTATTTCTTTCCTTCACCTGCTGTATAGATGAATTTAGCTTTCAGGTAAAGTGTTCCGTCCTTTACCTCAAGATCAAAATATTTTCCCTGGGCAGCTGAGATCGCATAAGTACAGTCGCCTGCTCCGCTTACATCCGCAAGTTTTATGATATCCGTTTTCATATCCTGGAATGCAGCTGTTGCTGTGGAACTGTCAACTTCAATTGTATAAACACTGCCGGAAGGCGCATTGATTATTGTCAGCGGAAGGTCTGCCGAATTCAGATTGTAATTGCTTAATTCGAAAAGGATCGTTCCTTCGGCGGAAACGTTATCAAGAAGAGCGGTTCCTCCGATCATACGGATATTTATTTCACCGGCTTTTGCTCCCGAAGAGGTCTGAGCCACTGCAAACTTCATATTGCTCAGTGTATATGTTTTATTTTTTTCAATCTGGAAAAGATGTCCCTGATAGTTCACATCGTCGACAAGCATGGTAAGGCCCTGTCCATCATAACTGATGCTCGTGGTATCTTTATCCTCCAGGCCGCCTTCAGTGAACTTTCTGAAATAGTTCATGAATCTGATATCAGCGCCGGTTTCCGATGCCTTATTAATGGCATTTTCCAGCCTGAGCTGTGCATTCTGGTCACTTGAACCGTTACCGTTCGTTGTTCCGGCAGGAAGAATTATGATTTCACCGTCTTTTTTACCCACGTTGTCGGGATAGTAATAATAATTATTACCGCTCGATGCGCCAAGTTTTGCAGCCTTCTTCGCCTTGGCTGATATTTTGGCTTGCTGTGCGGTATCGCCGTCTTTAGCCGCAGCGGTTTCAGTCTCTTCAACAACAGCTGCAGTCTCATCTTCTGATGCCGTCTCTTCTTCAGCTGTCGTCTCTTCAGAAACAACCTCAGATTCCTGCAATATGCCTTCTTCCGGAGCAGCAGATTTTTCTCCCGCCTCTTCGGAGATTTCCGGGGCCGTCTGTGGCTCCTTTGAATCACTTTCCGGGGAATCAACGGCATTCTGCACCTGATTCAGATTCCCGGAAGTCTCTCCTTCCGCAGACAGTGCCGTTTCCTGCCTGACAGAATCTGCTCCCGACGGAACAGCATCTGCAGCAAACGTCGTCGTTGAAAAAACTGAGAACAAAAGAACAACAGATAAAAGCAGCGACAGTACTTTCTTCATTAAAAAAATTCCTCCTGGATGTCAATAAATACACTGCACTGGCAGCATATTTTTCCCTTTTCCAAAACCAAAGAACTTTTAGGGATTTTTTTGCCGGTTACGGCATTTTATAATTCATATTATTATATACTTTTCTGCCCCATTTGTTAAGAGAAACTGCGCATTTAACCAAAATAAAACAGGCAGGACATCAGATGCCCTGCCTGCTTTTTAGGAGAAACTGATTATCCTCTGAAAATCGGATCCCAGTCTTCGCCAAACTTATCCTTTCCATCCCATTTGCTGAATCCTTCAGGATTGAAAGCGCTTGCCTTGTAAGGAGAAGCCTGACTGTTCTTAACTTCTTCCCTCTCGGCTACCTTAGGTGTCTTCTGAGGCTCTATGCAGAACGGAAGTACACCGGGTGCAAGATCTTCAATATCAAGAAGAGCTGCATTCTCAACGGTATTATTGAATCTGCTGTAATATCCGATGATCTTTCTTACAGGCATATCAAAGGCAAAATACAGAGCCGTTGCCGGAGCTGACTCGCCTTCGATAATGGCATTGCCTTCTTCTCCGATGATATCAAGAAGTGCAGGCAGAGCCTTTGTAAGAATGGCATCTGAAGAGATGACAACATAATCAGCTTCCTTGATTCCGTTGTATTCGAAAGCATCAAATCCGCATGACGGGCAGGTGTACTTTTCATACTCCTGTCCTTCAAAAGCTTTCTCGAATACAGGGCAGGTACCGATCTCGGCTACCTTTTTGCCCTTAAGCTCATCATAAGCTGAGCAGATGCAGCAATCCTCGCAGATATCAGCCTCAAGGCCTTTAACTCTTGCTTCGGTATTGTAATATGCATTCAGGGTGGCAACGCCGACGGCAGCTCTTGTAAGGGAATCCCACTTCATATAGTTGCCTGTATCTCTGACATATGCACCAACGAAGTTTCCTGTCTCCTTAGGCTCTTCCAGCATTTTTGCAACGCCTACATTGCCGTTAACGCGGACGGTAACCCATTTCTTGCCCACAACGACGCCTTCTGTAGTGATGCCTGAAGGAATACCAATATAGAGATCGTCATATAATTTCCACATATCTCATTCCTCCTATTTGTCAGTATGAGCCCAAAGTACCGGGCGTTTTAAGTCTTTCATTTTTTCAACAAGCTCAGGAACCTCACCATAGTAAATGATGCTTCCCTGGCAGGCCTTAACGCATGCAGGCTTTGTATCTTCGCCTGATTCAATACGGGATGCGCAAAGGTCACAGAGAGTTGTCGGGAAAGGAACATTATCAACCTGAACGTGTCCGTTTGGATATGTATAGATCTGTTCGATTACTTTCTTTCCCCAGGTATCAGCATCAAAGCCGTGCTCCTGTTTGCAGGCTACTGTACAAGCGAAGCAGCCTGTGCAATATTCCATGTCGTATAAGAGACCCTTCATATTATTCACATCCTTTCTCGTTTGCAAGACGTTTTGCTTTCCACTCAGGCTCGTCATTCGGATGCTGATCGTCCTTCGGATCGATCTTTCTCAGTCTTACAAGAGTTGTCTTGTAAGCACCGCCGCCATAGCCTGATTCGGACTGTGTATCAACAGGAATGAGAACGTTGCAGTTAAGATCCCATGCATTGTAGAATTCAGGTCCGTCACTCTTTGCCTCAGGCATCCACCAGCCATGAGGTACGCTGACTGTGCCCGGTGCCATTGAAGGATTTTCCTTAACTTTACGTCTGATAGAACCTCTGTCGTTTTCTACCCATACCCACTCGCCGTTGTCGATGCCGAGAGCCTTCATAACTGAAGGATGAACCTCAACGATCGGATACGGATCGCATACACGCAGCCAAGGAATATTTCTGTGCTCTGAATGGAAGAATACAGGTGATCTTCTTCCGCTGACCATAACCAGAGGATATTTCTTGAAGAGTTCAGGTGTCCTTACTTCACTCTCAGGCGGCTCTACATAGAATGGAAGAGGATGGATCTCGTACTGCTCGTGGAGAGTTGAATATAATTCGATCTTTCCTGTAGGTGTACGGAAACCAGGTTTTCCATCCGGACGAAGGAAGCCTTTTTCATAACGACGGTACGGAACTGACTGAGGCCATTCTTCAGCTGTAGGATATTTCCAGCCGCCGGCTTCTTTCAGTGTCTCCCAGGTGTAACCGGAGTTCTTGATTCTTTCGTTTACGAAATCCTTGAATGTAGGATATTTCTCACGGAGAACAGGATTGAATCTCTTTGAAAGTTCAAAGTTGATCTCCCAGTCTGAACGGCATTCACCAACCTCAACTGCAGGCTGGATAAGCTGCAGAGGCTGATACCATGCACGGAAGCTTTCCTTCTCTGCGAAAGAAGCTGCAGGAAGAATAAGGTCTCCGACTGCCTCTGTTGTAGGGTTATGGAAGAGGTCAACGATAACATTGAATTCCATGTTCATAAGAGCTTTGTAATGCTTGCGCATATCTGCTGCCTGTCCGCCCAGAAGGTTGGATGTCTGGATCCATGCAGATTTGATAGGATACGGAGTTCCGTCTATCATCTGCTGAACTGCCATATCAGGCTGGCCCCAGCTTCTCATGTTTGCAAGATATTTATATCTGTCTGCACCGATACGCTTGTCGTTAATTCTGTCAAGAATGTCCTCGCCGTAGCAGTCAATAAGCTGCTGTGTGCTGTATGGGTACTGAGTGATATCCCATGCATTTCTTGCGATTACGTTTCCGCCCGGAACATCAAGGTTGCCTGTGATGCACCACAGATAAATGATAGCGTTGTCAACAGCTGTTGCTTCAGGAACCTGATCCAGAGGAAGTCCCCAATGGATGGTTGAAGGATGATTGTTTGCGTAAGCCTTTGTTGCTTCGTAAATGATCTCAGGATCAATGCCTGTGATCTCAGCTGTCTTATCTACAGTGTAATCCTTAACGGATTCTTTCAGCTTGTCAAAGCCGTAGCACCATTTTTCAACAAAGTCATGATCATACCAGTCATTTTCAATAATGAGGTTGAGCATGCACATTGCAAGGGCGCCGTCTGTACCAGGTCTGATCTGGAGGAAGTATTCTGCACGTGATGCGAAGAATGTCCAGCGAGGGTCAATAACGATGAGCTTGCTGCCTCTTCTCATGCAGTCAACAATCCAGTGTCCCTGGAAAGCGTCAGGACATCCTGATGCAGGGTTCTGCGCCCAGATTACGATATATTTAGGAAGTTCGTATCTTGGGTCTTCAAATCTCTTCTCAAAGAACTGTGAGCAGTCTGAAACTGCAAAATCACCCATGGTTGCAACCTGAGAGCAAAGTCTAGGTGTGTAGCAGCTCTGTCCTGCAAGGCCCAGCTGTGTCCAGTTAGGGCTGCCGTAAGAATAGCAGAGGAATGAAATAGGACCGCCTATATCTCTTCCTGTTCCCTGAATGAAGATAACTGATTCCGGGCCGTACTCTTCTTTGAGTTTGGTCCACTTATCTTCGATCATGTCATAGGCTTCATCCCATGAGATTTCTTTCCACTTGCCTTCTCCTCTTTTTCCGTCTCTTAAGAGAGGCTTGGTGATTCTGTCCGGATGGTACATATACTGCGTACATGCCAGAAGTCTGGAACATGCGCGGCCATGGTTCCAAGGATGGTCAGGGTCGCCTTCTACCTTAACAACTTTTCCGTCCTTGATGAACAGTTCAACGCCGCAGCCTCCGTGGCACCCAGGTCCAGGAGACCATGCAGTAGTCTTAACAATCTCGTCATACTTACCGTTGTACATGTGTCAATGTTCCTCCTTGTTTTAGTATGCAAATAAAAGAAAAATAATTTTCTCTGACTCTACTTTACAGTCGGCCTTTATTTCAGTAAAACAACTTATAATTGTATTTTACAACCCGCGGCCTATTGAAATTGCCTCCGGGCAAACTTATAATCTAACGGAAGGAGGAAAAGCCCTATGCTGAATGAGACAAACATATCCTGTTTTTTATGTCTGGCAGAAACATTAAGCTTCACGGAAACAGCCCGCAGGCTGTATCTTTCGCAGCAGGCAGTGAGCAAAAACATAATGTCCCTGGAGATGGATCTGGGCTTCTCCCTTTTTAACCGGTATGAAAAAAAGATAACCCTCACAGAGGAGGGTGAAAAATGCGCAAAACTCCTTACCAGACTCACAGGTGAATTCAATACAGAGGTTGAAAATATCAAAAAAGATCTGATGGCCACCAACCGCTGCATAAATATCGGCTATCAGAACCTGGTCGATTTCGGAAACAATATGACAGCCGCCAGTTATAAAATGCGTTCCATAAATCCGGGCGTCCTTTTAAAGGCCCAGCGTTTCTCACCGGGTGAACTCACCCAGAAGCTTTACAGCAACGATCTTGACGTTATCATTCTGTATGAACGCTATATCCCTGATAACCCTGATTATAATATCCGCCGTTTCATGGGAGTGGATATTGATATACTTTACAGCCTGAGCGATCCTTTAAGTCCGGCTGCGAAATCACTTAAAGAGCTTGAAGACCTTCCGTATATCGTGGATATTTTTGACGGCGAAAGCAAAAAGGCTCTCAGTGAAAGAATAAAGAAAGAATCAGATCTTCTGGGCTTTCAGCCGATGTCGGTAGTTACGGTTCCGAACCGGGAATCGGCATATCTCACAGCTGAGCTGAACGGCGGCGTGCTTCTGTGCACAAGCGCCAGTCAGGTGGAAAAAAGCCACCGTCTGAAACGTTACCATACGGGGCAAAAGGACTACATATGCTGTGCCTGGAGAAAAAGCAGCACCAACAAAAACATCGAACAATACGTCGATCTTCTGATATCAGCCTATAAGTAGGCTGATCCGATTACATTATTTTTAGATATCTGTAAAAGTATCATAACCACCGGCTTAACCGGTGGTTTTTCTGTAGCTATAAGCCTCTGCTCTGCCTCGATGTGTCCGGCGTCATCTGCCTTGTATATTCTCATTTTTTCGTGTTGTTCAAAATATAGCCGTAAGCGGGGAAATGTTTCCCTCACAATTGATACTATATAAAGAGTAAATCTTTTAATATAAGATGGTATTTCTATCATTGACATTATCGACCAATTTTGATATACATTAGTTGTAAAATTATTTAAGAAAGGGGAGACAGACCGATGGACAATAAAATCAAATAAGTACATCTTGCAGATTGAAAGTATCGATTCAGGCTTAAATGTAACATTTAGGAGGTTAAGAATATGAACAAACGAAAAAATATTATTTTGGTAATATGCATATCTGTAAGTATTCTGATTATTATGGCAGTTACAGTTTTTGCCGCGACCGGCAACATAATAGAAGAACATCTGGCTGAGAAGAAAGAATCAATGAGCACAGAAGGATTGAAAATCAAATCCGACGTCTCTTCGGATTCCGTCATGATCAGTACTGACCGGGGATATGATAATAATGCTGAACAATATAACAGCGAACTGATAGGAAAGTACAATAAAGCAGTGGCTGACGGTTTTGTTTTTCAGTATGAAATGTTCCTGAACGAAGATTATCTGCACTCCTATAAATTCGTTAAGGCTTTTTCACAGGATGAATTACAAACTGCGGTATTTGAAGATGACTACTCTGTGATTAATATTAATGGCACCCGGTATTATGTTAAATGGGGTTATCCGGGCGATTTCAAAGAGGCCGATGCTCAGCTGCCTGAAATTGACAGATGGACGGTTATACTCAGAATCTTTTCCGAGGATAACTGGCAGGAAAGGAATGTGATTCTTGCAAAAGAGACCTATGTGTGGGTTAAAAACAGTGTAGTTGTTCCGATTATGGAAAACGGAATAGAGATAATAAATAATGATGATAATTCTGTAGTCCGTAAGCTGTCACCATCAGACATTTCCGATGCAAAAATATCAGAAAACGGAATATTCATTAAATTAGATAATGAGATCTACATCGTTAACTCCAGATATGTCGAAGGCAATAAAAATGAACAGGAGATAATACTCAGGCCTCTTAATGATTATGAAGGTGATGGAAAAATACTTGATCCCGATAAGTATGAATATTATTCAATAAACGAATGGCTTTCAGAATAAATGGAACGGTTTTTGCCGTTCCATTTAACATTAAAAATCAATTTTTGCATTCATCGGAAGCTCAAGGACCTCCGGATTTGCCAGTATGGCCTTGAGAAGCCTTACAGACTTTGAGTAATAATAACCGTCTGCCAGTCTTTCATCAATGGTAAGGCCCACCGGAATGATCTCCTTCGTTGCGATCTCATTATTTTCATCAACGAAAAGAGACTTCTTTATCTCACCTATAAGGCAGAACAGAGAACATGTTCCCCAGTTTGTCAGGTGATGGTAGCCGCTTCCAAGCTTGATGGAGCCCACATTTGAAAGCACGCATGAGGTGTAGTAAGGGTCTGTTTCAACCAGACTTGCAGGGCACTTGCCTATGCGGTCAAGGAAGCAGATGAATTTTACGATCAGCCTCAGGAGTCTGACAGGAATCTTGCTGAAGGAATCCATCTCTTTTGTGCTCTGGTCGATCGTATCGCTTCTTGAAGTGCTGATCTGCTCATAGAGCTGTTTATGGATATCATTTATTGTATCCTGCTCTTTGGCATGGATTATGGCCAGGGCCTCAGCTCCGTCATCTTCAAACAGCTTTTTGACTGTAAACGAAACGGCCACTTCATTTCTCTGATACATCAGGCAGTTAGCAATGAACCTGTTAAGCTTCGGCCTGAGCACCAGCGTTTTTATGATTGCTGTTGTAATAATGTGAAACGGGGTGTAAGGAAACAGTACGCCCTCTTCACTGTTCTTTTTCTCGACATATGCCCTGATAGGAGCCATGTCAAACTTCTCGGAAATATACGCTTCATTATCACATCGGTTAGGATATAATATTGGAGTGATGATGTGCATGGAATCAAGCTTTTTGATCTGCTTGCCGTCCCGCCTGTCGCCGTAGCGGCGTCTTTCTTTTTTCTCTCCCATATATTTGCCTTCTTTTTTAACTTGACGCTGTCCTAAGCGTTTTTAGCCTCCTCGGCCTCCTCTGTTTCGAGGTCTAATGCAGCCTGCTCGATCTTGTCTTTGTCAAACACAAACTTGCTGTCTGCATCAGCTGTACCCTCTGCTATTTTTTTCAGTTCCTCCTCTTCAAGCACTCTGTAAGCAACTTTTCCTACCAGTGTCTTTGGAAGATCATCGCGGAATTCGATGTTGTAAGGCATTGCATATTTTGCAACATGCTTCTTGCAGTAAGCCATAAGCTTGAGCCATGTTTCCTCATTTGGCGCATAACCCGGCTTAAGAACAACGAAAGCCTTGACTTTCTGAACTTTATAAGGATCCGGAACACCTATTACGCAGCTCATGGAAACCATCTTGTTTGCATCAAGAATATTTTCCATCTGTGCAGGGTAAATATTGTATCCGGAGCTTACAATCATTCGTTTTGCACGGCCCTTGAAGTATACAAAGCCCTGTTCATCCATAACTCCGAGGTCGCCTGTGTAAACCCATGTAAGACCGTCATCATGGGTCCTTAAGGTCTCAGCCGTTTCTTCAGGATTCTTCATATAACCCTTCATGATTGTAGGGCCGGCAAGAAGGACTTCACCTTCTTCTCCGTACGGAAGCTCCTTATCTGTTCCCGGTTCAACAATCTTGATATATGTATCCGGGAAAGGAACTCCTATGCTTCCCTCTTTATGCATTGTAGGCGGTGTAAGGCAGCATGCCGTAACAGTCTCGGTTGTGCCGTAGCCTTCACGCACCTGAATGGTTGCATGATGATCATAAAGGAACTTATCCAGTTTCTTTTTCAGCTCAATGCTGAGAGAATCGCCGCCTGAGAATACGCCCTTAAGTGAGCTGTAATCTGCCTTTTCCAGCTTTGGAAGTCTGAGAAGGGCTTCATAAAGCGTAGGAACTCCGGCGATGAAGTTGCATTTATATTTTGTAATGAGCTTAGCATAGCTTTCAGCTGTGAAACGAGGAACAAGAATACATCTTCCGCCGTTGAACAGCATTGAATGGATGCATACGCCCAGTCCGAATCCGTGGAAGATAGGCATAGCCGCAAGCATTCTGTCTCCCGGACGGAACATAGGGTTAACGGCAACGATCTGTGCGCCCAGTGCGTTGAAGTTCTTGTTTGTAAGCTCAATACCCTTGTTTGTTCCTGTGGTGCCGCCGGAATAGAGAACGACTGCTGTTTCATCACAGTCCTTATGAACTTCATAATCCCAGAAGCATGACCTTCCGATGTTCATGAAATCCTGCCAGCGGACAACCGGAGCGTCCTTCGGGATTTTCTTGATCTTGCGTCCTTCGGTAAGCATATATCCGGCCTTGATAGGCTTTGAAAGCTCATCCTTAATGCTTGCAAGAACAATATTTACAACTTTGGTGTTTTCCCTGATGGCCTCAAACTTGTGATAGAACTGGTCAAGGGTGATGACAGTAACACTGTCGGAAATATTAAGATAGAATTCAAGTTCCTTTTCTGCCGAAAGCGGATGGACCATATTTGCAACAGCGCCTATGCAGTTGAGAGCATAGAAACTGTAGATGGCCTGCGGGCAGTTTGGAAGCGCAATTGTAACTTTGTCGCCTGATCTTACGCCAAGAGTACGAAGTGACTTTGCGCAGCGCTGGATCTGCTCCAGCATCTTTTTGTAAGTTGTGGAAGCGCCCATAAAATCAAAGGCGATGTTATTAGGGTACAGTTCAGCGGTGCGTTTTACACCTTCATACATGGTTCCATCATAGTATTCAACACTGAATGGCAGTTCCCCAAGATAATCCTTCCATGGTGCTTTTGCTGTAATTTCTTTCATGTTTTCCCCTTTACTTTAATATAACGTAAAAGTCATTGTACTCCTTTTGAGCCTTTTAATCAATACTAAGGACTATGTCGGCCACTTCGGCAGGTGTTGCTGCGATGTACGAAGGCTTTGCTTCACGGATCTCCGTTTCCTCGCCATAGCCGTACAGAACGCCTATGCTGGCAGCGCCCAGTTCTTTTGCTCCGAGAACATCATACTTTCTGTCGCCCACCATTATCACGCGATCCATATCCGTGACATTGCAGGCATCAAGCACGTACCGGATGACATCAGGTTTTTCAACCCTTGTCTCTTCCTGGTCAGCTCCTCCCATGAATTCAAAATACCCGTCTATACCAAAATATACTGCAATCTTTCTGGCATAATCCTCGGGCTTGGATGTGGCCATCATCACCCTGTATCCGGCATTTTTCAGTCTCTCAAGGCATTCCGGTATTCCCGGATATATTGAATTTTCCAGGTAGCCTTTCTCATTGAAGTACTCTCTGTACTTCATCAGGGCATCCCATCCTTCATCGCCTTTAAGCC
>JAZUFV010000180.1:0-4089 GCA_045640845.1 Lachnospiraceae bacterium | reverse complement strand
CATAGCCGGATACGGGACGGAGCTTCTTGGTGTCTGCGCCGGCTACATAGGCCTTGCGTGGGGACTTTCCGTAATCATAACTGTTATCGTTATGATAGTTCCCGTATGGATATTTGCAGGAATTTCACCTGTAAAATATGTTAAGCGTGTTGCAAAAATCTGGATGATAACACTTTCAACGTGTTCTTCCGCAGCAACTCTGCCGAATACTGTCCGTGTGTGCAATGAGGAATTCGGAGTTCCGGAAGAACTCACGGGAATAGTTGTCCCTCTTGGCTGCACGATCCACATGTGCGGAGGCGCAGTTTCATTCTGCCTGCTTGGAATGTTCACTATGCAGATGGCCGGAATACCGGTTACTTTCGGCCTGTTTATGTATATGATACTGCTTGCCACACTTATCAATATGGCCGCACCGGGAATTCCGGGAGGCGGTATTGTTATCGGTGCCACATATCTATCAATTCTCGGAGCTCCGACAGGATTTATCGGCCTTTACAGCGGAATTTACAGGCTTCTTGACATGCCATACACAACACTTAACGTTACCGGGGATATCACGGCAAATATCCTTCTTAACGAATACGAAAAGAAACGGAAAAAACAATGAAAATCCACGGACTTATGAAAATGACCCTTCTGGATTATCCCGGGAAGGTTGCATGTACTGTTTTTCTGGGCGGCTGCGATTTCAGATGTCCTTTCTGCCATAATGCCGACCTTCTTGATATGAGTGCCGACGCCATTATGGAGGAAGAGGAGTTCTTTAAATTCCTTGGATCAAGGGGAAAACTGCTTGACGGAGTTGCAGTCACGGGTGGAGAGCCGCTGCTTCGGAAGGACATAGCGGATTTTCTTGAAAAGATCAAGTCGATGGATTATCCGGTGAAACTGGATACAAACGGAAATAAACCCGAAGTCCTTAAGGAACTTGTTGATAAAAAACTGGTTGATTATGTTGCTGTTGACATTAAGAACAGCAAGGAGCGGTATGCACAGACTATCGGCCTTGATACTTTTGATATAAAAAATATTGAAGAGACAGTAGAGTATTTGCTTACAGATCCGGTTGACTATGAATTCCGGACAACTGTATTGCGGGAATTTCATGATGCAGAGTCTTTTGAAGGGATAGGCAGCTGGATAAAGGGGGCAAAAAGGTATTATCTTCAGGCATTTGTTGACCGTGATACCGTTCCTTTTGCCGGTCTTTCGTCTTATACAAAAGATGAACTGCTGGCATTCGCAGAGATGATAAAACCACAAGTGGAATTTGCGGATGTCCGCGGCATCTGATGTTGATAAAGCTTATAACGGCGCGGCTTTTTAGAAAAGAGACCGCGTTGTTTTTTTGCCCGAATCATCACTGCGTGTCTATATATTGTGGTTGAATAAATTTTATATCACTAGATATTGACAGGACAACGCGCTTGTTATATGATTCATTTACTATCGGATAAATTCCGGACAAGGAGGATGAGTTATGTATCAAGTTCAAAAGCGTGACGGCAAGGTCGTTGATTTTGATGTATCCAAGATCAGCGCTGCCATAACCAAAGCATTCGAGGCCTGTGAAAAGCAGTTCCATCCAACGGTTATCGATATGCTTGCACTGCGTACCACCAGTGATTTTGAAAGCAAGATCAAAAATGAGATAATCACTGTCGAGGATATTCAGGACAGCGTCGAGAAAATTCTTTCCGAGGCAGGATATGCCGATGTTTCAAAGGCATATATCCTTTACCGTAAGCAGCGTGAAAAAGTCCGTAACGTTAAGAGTGCAATGCTCAACTATAAAGATCTGGTTGATAATTACCTCCAGATCAATGACTGGCGCGTTAAGGAAAATTCAACCGTTACATACAGTGTGGGCGGTCTTATCCTTTCAAACTCAGGTGCCATTACTGCCAATTACTGGCTCAGTGAGATTTATGATGCAGAGATAGCCGAAGCCCACAGAAGTGCAGCCATCCACATTCATGATCTCAGCATGCTTACAGGATACTGTGCAGGATGGTCACTTAAACAGCTTATACAGGAAGGCCTTGGCGGCGTACCGGGCAAGATCACTTCCTCTCCTGCAGGTCACCTTTCAACTCTCTGCAACCAGATGGTAAACTTCCTCGGAATCATGCAGAATGAGTGGGCAGGTGCTCAGGCATTCTCCTCTTTTGATACATACCTCGCTCCGTTTGTTCGTATAGATAACCTCAGCCAGAAAGAGGTTAAACAGTGCATCCAGTCATTTGTTTACGGTGTCAATACCCCTTCAAGATGGGGAACACAGGCTCCTTTCACAAATATTACTCTTGACTGGGTAGTTCCTCGTGACATGGCTGACCTCCCTTGCTGGGTCGGCGGAAAAGAAGTTGATTTCACTTATGGCGAATGCCAGAAGGAAATGGATATGGTCAACAAGGCCTTCATTGAGATCATGATCGAAGGCGATGCAAACGGCCGTGGATTCCAGTATCCTATCCCGACATACTCGATCACCAAAGACTTCAACTGGGAAGAAACAGAGAACAACAAGCTTCTCTTTGAAATGACCGCAAAATACGGAACACCGTATTTCTCAAATTATATCAACTCCGATATGGAACCGAGTGATGTACGTTCAATGTGCTGCCGTCTCCGTCTTGATCTTCGTGAACTCAGAAAGAAATCAGGCGGCTTCTTCGGAAGCGGAGAATCAACCGGTTCTGTAGGTGTTGTTACAATCAACCTTCCGCGTATTGCATACCAGTCAAAGAGCGAGGCTGAGTTTTATGAAAGACTTGACAGGCTTATGGATCTTTCCGCACGTTCACTCAAGACAAAACGTACGGTTATTACCAAGCTTCTTGATTCAGGTCTTTATCCTTACACAAAGCGTTACCTCGGAACGTTTGAAAACCACTTCTCAACAATAGGTCTTATCGGCATGAACGAGGCCGGACTGAATGCATGCTGGCTTAAGAAAGATCTTACTCATCCTGAGACACAGAATTTTGCTGTTGAAGTCCTTAACCATATGAGGGAACGTCTTTCTGATTATCAGGAGATGTACGGTGATCTTTATAACCTTGAAGCATCACCTGCAGAGTCAACAACATATCGTTTTGCAAGTCATGACAAGGAAGATTTCCCTGAGATCATCACAGCTAATGAAAACGGTAAGCCATATTATACAAACTCATCTCATCTCCCTGTAAGCTATACTGAGGATGTGTTCTCAGCACTTGATATCCAGGATGAGCTTCAGACACTTTATACATCGGGAACCGTATTCCATGCATTCCTTGGTGAGAAGCTTCCTGACTGGAAGAGCGCGGCAAATCTTGTAAGAAAGATCGCCGAAAACTACAGGATTCCTTATTACACGATGTCTCCTACATACTCTGTATGCAGAAACCACGGATATATCACCGGTGAGGTTTATACATGTCCTGAGTGCGGAGAAAAGACCGAAGTTTACAGCCGTATAACAGGTTACTACCGTCCGGTTCAGAACTGGAATGACGGCAAGCTTCAGGAATTTGAAGACCGTCAGGTTTATAACATCGGAAGAAGCCGTCTGACACATACGGGTCCTTTAAATGCTTATGACAAAGCTAAGGAAATCAGTGAAACAGCAGAACCTGCAAAAGAAGCAGAAGCCTCATGCGAAGAGTGCGTTCCGACAATGTATGTAAAGGATCACTGCCCGAAGTGCAAGGGCGCTGAACAGAGATTTAAGATTGCCGGAATAAAATATAATGAAGTTAACTGCTCACAGAACATTGAGCTTGCAAAGGAGCTGAACATTCTTCAGACACCGACTATCATTGATCCGGACGGAACCCGTTTTGAAGGTGAGACAGCTGCCATCGAATGGATGAAGAAACATAACAGATAGGATAACAACATGTACGATATTATCGTTGCCGGCGGTGGCCCTGCGGGGCTTACCGCCGCTGTATATGGACTCAGAAACGGAAAGTCTGTCCTTGTGATAGAAAAGAGCGTTTTCGGAGGACAGATAACAAATTCACCTAAGGTTGAAAATATCCCCGGTTTTGATTCTATAAGCGGAGATGATTTCGCGGAAAAGTTTCTTGACCAGGCTAT
>JAZUFV010000179.1:0-5787 GCA_045640845.1 Lachnospiraceae bacterium | reverse complement strand
TTTGTTCAAGTTGGACAAACAAGTTTTTTAATTTTGCTCTGCATACGCAGCCCGTCACTCCCTACGCAGCAGCAATATTTGAATTCTGATATCATTATTCGCCCAAAACATCTATACTTATTCCCGATTATTTTGTATAATGTGTTCGACTGACATGACAAAAAGAGCAGATACCGAAGTAATATAAACACAGGAAGTGTATTGCTTCCATTATAGATACAACGCTATTTCACCATATTTTTTCAAAGGAAGGATATAACATGACTTTGACAATGATGAAATACTTTATAACTGTTGCTGAGGAATGTTCCATCTCAAAGGCTGCATCAAGGCTCTTTGTTTCCCAGCCGTCGTTAAGCCATGCCATTGCCCAGATTGAGCAGGAATATCATTGCAAATGCTTTGAAAGGCTGCAGAACGGTCTGGTTATCACTGCCAAGGGCCGGATTATTCTGGAATATGCCCGTTCTATTATGAATCTGTATCAGAGAATGGAAACAGACATCCAGGACAGTATTGAGAACGGCGAAAAATCCATTTCAATCGCTACCATAACCAATCACGGAAATTACTTTTTCCCTCAGACGTTCTATCACATCAAAGAGCTTTATCCTGATATTTCAATTTCATTTACAGAAGAAACAAAAAATGACCTTGAAAAAGGTCTTCTTGACGGAACATATGACGTTGCTGTCATGCGGCTTCCTATCAAAAGCCAGAATCTGAAATTCACCGTTCTGGGCAGCGAGCCTGTTATTCTGATGATGAACCCTAAAAACCGTTTTGTCGACCGGGGCTACCATGTGGACGGCTTTGAATATCCGTTTATTGATATAAGGCTGCTGATGGATGAGACGTTTCTGGTATTCCCGCATTATGATAATGTGGCATATGCTATAAACACGATCTATGCAAACGCCGGGTTCTTCCCCAAAAAATACCTTGAAGTTCAGAGTATTGAGGTTCATGAACAGCTGATAGCAAAGAATGATTATGTCTCCATAACGCCTAAGCCTATATGGAATCCTATAGGCAAGAACCCTAATGTGGCATATTTCAATATTGAACCATCTTATGCCATTCCGTACACTCTTGCTGTTGCTACGGCAAATAAGCCGATTCCGCGTCATGTTCAGGATTATGTAAACCTGATAGTCCGCTTTAACAGCTTCGCTGAGAGGGAATAATAAGAGAACCGGTGGTTCCGAAAAAATATTAAAAAAGCAGGGAGGTTTCAAAGCCTCCCTGCTCCTTTTTCAGAGTCTTTATTATTGTCCTGCTCTATTGACGTTCATAACGTTTCTGTGCGAGCTGCGTAATAATAAGTATTGCAAGAAGCAAAAGTCCCTGTACTCCCTGCGACATGTAGCTGGTTCCCCAGCCATTTAATGCAAGACCGTTAACAATGATCTCAATTGAGAATGATCCCAGAAGAATCTTATAGAATTTACCTGAACTGCCGCCCTTGGTAAGAACACCGCCAAGGAAGATTGCCATGATAACTCTCATCTCAAGGAATACACCCATCATCTGAGTTGTTGCTTCCAGGTTTATAACTGAAAAGATTGCTCCGACACCAGCCATAAGACCGGAAAGTAAAAATGCAAAAATTTTCATTTTCCTTACCGGAATTCCGGCAAATTTAGCTGCTGTCTCATTTTCTCCGATAGCCCTGCTGTATCTTCCCATATTTGTAAACTCAAATATGTAAGCCATTATTGCAAGGATAACGAAGAACATTATGATCTTTACTGCAGGGATGGTCATAAATGACAGGGCATCCGGCAGACGCTGGGTCTGTATCTTAACCTGTATAAAGTTTACAAGACCTCTGATACCTATCAGCATAGCCAAAGTCTGCATGAAAGAAGGAACCTTGAACACGCTGACGATCACTCCGTTATACAGTCCGAGAAGAAG
Source organism: Lachnospiraceae bacterium (assembly GCA_045640845.1). Classification (GTDB taxonomy): domain Bacteria; phylum Bacillota; class Clostridia; order Lachnospirales; family Lachnospiraceae; genus RGIG5612. The sequence goes on along the minus strand of JAZUFV010000179.1, from coordinate 3,867 downwards.
TCCGACCAGGAGCGATACAGGGATAAACAGGAATGCTATGCCGGTAGCGTGTGCCGTCCACATTCCTATAACACCGGAAAGGGCAAGGTTTACACCTACTGACATATCGATATGTCCCTGTGATACAACGAACAGCGTACCGCTGGCAATAACTATCGTCTGGGTAACCTGGCTGATCAGGTTCGTCAGGTTCTGGATAGTGAGCATCCTCACTACCCCGTTCTTTATGCTTGTGATTGAGAAAAACAGTAAGATCACAACAAAAGCTACTACAGGAACAACATCCTGAACTTGAAATTTATGCTTTCTCATATCATCACCTTTATGACTGCCTGCTCAGTGAAATCTTCACCGCGCTCAATGGTCTGAGTCATCCTTCCGTTTTTCATGACTACCAGTCTGTCCGCCATACCAAGCACTTCTGTAAGCTCATCAGATATAAGCAGCATAGCTATTCCCTGCTTCTTGATTTCCTTCATAAGTGCATAGATATATGACTTGACGCCGATATCAACTCCTCGTGTCGGACAGTCAAGGATCAGGAGCTTCAGATCTTTAGCTACCCATCTTCCAAGATTGACCTTTTGTTTATTTCCGCCCGAAAGAGATGCCATAGGCTCTTTGATGCTGTTGCACTTAACAGAGAGCTGCTCAACCATATCTGTTGCCAGTTTCTTTAACTTGCCCGGTGCAACATAGCCAAGTCCGGCCGGCATATTTCCAAGTGACGGCAGGGCAAAATTTTCTCTTATCGAAGCTTCGATCATCAAAGCTTCAAGATCTCTGTCTTTTGGTACATATCCTACTCCGTGCTTAAGTGCTGCAGGCGGAGTCTCAATAGCGAAATTGTCTGCCTTCAGGACTACAGAGCCTTTGCTCAGCTTTGAAAGTCCGAAAACAGCCTTTCCGACTGAATGGATACCTGAGTCAGAAAGTCCGCAGAATCCAAGGATTTCCCCGGCGTGGATATCAAATGAAATATCCTCTATCTCACCGGCAACAGAAATGTCATCAACGCTGAGCACAACTTCATCAGAATACTCAGCCTTGCTGTCTGTATGATAATATTCATTCTTGACATCTCTGCCGACCATCATTCTCTTGACATCGTCAGCCGTTGTCTCGGCAGAAACAACATTTCCGACAACTTCACCGTCTCTGAGTACGGTTATCGTATCGGTTATGGCAATGAGCTCATCAACATCATGTGATATAACTATGACGCTGCGTCCCATTTCTTTAATCTTGTTGATCAGCTTATACAGCTTTTCCCTGTTGTTTAAAGAAAGTGACTGTGTCAGCTCATCAAGGAGCAATATATCCGGATCAATTGAAAGAGCCCTTGCAAGCTCTACCATCTTTCTGGATTCGATCATCATATCTCCAAGATATCCGTCAATAGGAGGCATCGGAAGATCCCATTTTTTAAATACTTCCTCCGTAGCCTTCTTGATGGCTTTGGTGCTGATGATTCCGCACTTCGTGAACTCTTTTGTCCTTCCGAAGAAAACGTTTATGCTTATAGGAAGATTTCCTATAACACCGAGTTCCTGAAGTACCATGGATATCTTTTTATCATATGCGTCAAGCGGGCTGTTTGGCTTATATGGTTCTCCGTTAACAAACATCTCGCCTGAATCAGATCCATAGATACCTACAATCTGGGAAAGCAGTGTGGACTTACCGGATCCGTTTTCACCGATCAGACCTCTGATCTCGCCTCTTTTTACTGAAAAATTAATATCCTTGTTGGCATAGGTCATTCCAAAGCTTTTATTAAGATTCCGTATTTCAAGAATATTCTCGCTCATTTTACGACCTCCTTTACGCCTCTCTGTCCCAATACACCAAACAGTGTAAGGAATATCATAAGGAATACATCCTGAAGAGTTCCCGAAGGTACTCCGAAGAATGTCATAAGGTTGAATATGCCATATATGATTACCGCACAGAACGGAACACCTATTATGATGTTAATGCGTTTCTGCAGTATCTGCGCAAGCAGTGCGATAGCAAGCGGTTTGAATACCATTGTTACACTGGTCATGGAAGGCATAACCGTGGTTCTTATGTTGTAGCTTTCCTGAACGAAGGAAGCAATACCGATAAGCAGGCCGCAGATAAGACCTACAAACATAAGTGTCTTTACACGGTTTACACCAAGAGCTTTTGTAACAGCAGCGTTTCCGCCGATAGATCTGATATTCAGTCCCACGCTTGTCCTGTTATAAAGCAGATATACAACTACAAAGCCAACAGCCAGAAGAATAAGGTTGGCCGGCATATCACCGAAAGCTCTGTAATTTGCATTAAGTTCTGCGTCTACATAGTACCTTGTGGTAAGATTCTGTCTCAGGAATATTGCAATGGCCTCATAGAAAATAGCAAGGCTTATACTTGCTATCCACGAAGGGATATTGGTAAAAGCAAATATGAAAAAGTTGAGTACAACCAGTGCTGTACCAACTACAACTCCTCCGATAATAACACCCGGATAACCTATAAGGTTGCCCAGCACGCCGGATCCAAATGAAGCAAGAACAATTATGGCTCCAAGTGACAGGTCAAAGTATCCGCATGCGAACAGAAAACAAAGTGCCCATGCAATAAATATCGGATAAACGGCATTTGAAATAATAACCTTAATATTCAGCGGATAAAGAAAACCACCATCGGTGATGATGTTTGAAATAACCGCAACAAGTACTATAGCCAGAATAAATCCAATGAAGAACAGGATATTTTTCACTCTTACGCTAAGTACAGACTTCTTCTGCATAGCTTGATTTCCCCCCTTTTTGCGCAATCGGTCTGCAGCCACAGGCTGCAGACCGGATTGTTATTGGTTTTCCATTACTGTCAGGAAATTCAGATTACCAAGTCTGCTTAGCAAGGTTATCAAGATCAGGTTTTGCAGCCTCAACAAAGTCAGCATATGTTACGTCCGGATTGTATCTCCAAAGAAGAGATTTGATTGTTTCCGGGCTGTAAACATGTTTTCCTGTTGTTGCATAGCTGAAGTACAGATCTATGTACTGATCAACATTGTGCTGTGTTACGATGAACGGAACCATCATGTAGAATGGAGGCTCTCCGTTGTCATCAAGGATAGGATGTCCGTCAAGGGCATTGATCAGTGAGCAGATTGTCAGATGAACAAGGATATCATCTCCGCCTGAGCAGGCTCTGATCTTGCCTTCTTTTACATAGCCTGTTGTCTCAAGACCACTGTGGCATACATAGATAGGCATTTCCTTAGGGTCGATCTGAAGGTTTTCCATAGCTGCAAGGATTCCAGGAGCATAGTCGCCGCTGCCTCCGAATACGCAGTCAGCATCTCTGTGTGCAGAGAGCATTGATGAACATGCAGACTGAGCATCTGGTGGAGCTGAAGGTCTTGCGATATCAAGGATTTCGCCGCCGCCTTCTTCAACGAATGACTTTGTGAATCCGATGATTCTGTTTTCAGATGTCAGCTCGCCAAAGTTACCCATGCAAAGGAGTGCTGTTTTGCATCCTGCTTCGATAGCGATTTTACCAAAGGTATATCCTTCATAGTATGTATCGCTGTCGAAAGCTCCAAGATAGAATGGGTTGTCCTTCTTGAGTTCGTCTCTCTGATCCGGTTCACCGCACATGATAGTAAGCAGGAATGGGATTTCAGCCTGTTTGATGGTTTCAGTACACTGTGGAACAGATGAAGGCTGGTTGATAGCCGTCATGATTCCGTCAACACCTGATGCGCAGAAGTTCTGTACATTCTTCAGAGTGCCGTCAGCTGTGAACTCATCACTTACATTGTTCAGGGTCATTCCGAGAAGCTCTTCGATAACGTATTTTGACTCTAAGTCGGAGGCCAAGCGGTCT
>JAZUFV010000178.1:0-5051 GCA_045640845.1 Lachnospiraceae bacterium | reverse complement strand
CCTGAAGGAATCGGCGGCTTCCTGGAGAAATATCATATTGATCCTGCTATGCCTGAGGGCAGACTCAGCAATATGCCTACATGGACAAAATTCCCTGAAAAATGGACTGAGCACGCTCAGGCAGGTCTTGATTGAACCATTGCTAAACGCGATCCTTCAACAGGCAATGATATTCCATCCATTTCAGCATGGAGAGATGATATGCTCGTTGAGATGCTGAAGCTGCATAAGCTTCTGTAATTAGGAGGAATATATGATAATTCTGGTTTTAAATCCGGGTTCTACATCAACAAAGGTAGCAATTTACGAAGATAAAACAGAAGTTTTTAAGACAAGCATTTCCCATTCAAAGGAAGAGCTTTCACAGTTCGATACAATAATGGATCAGTTTGAATTCCGTTATAATATCGTACTTGAAACTCTCAAGGCTGCAGGGTACACGCTCGAACAGCTTGATTGCGTAATCTCAAGAGGCGGTGCACCTGAAAACGCCTTAACCGGCGCTACAGTAATTGATGAAAGACTCATTGAATCCTTAAGGACAAGACCTAAGGAGCCTCATCCGGCAGCAACAGGCCCGGCAATGGCATATAAGATTGCTCAGGAAATGAATATTCCTGCATGGATCTATGACCCGGTTTCTGCGGATGAACTTTCACCTCTGGCACGCGTGTTCGGTATCAAAGGTATCGAGCATGACAGCATGTGTCACGTACTTAACTCCCATGCCATGGGTATTGCCCAGGCAAAAGAGATGGGAAAGAAATTTGAAGACTGCATCTTTATAGTTGCTCATTTCGGCGGCGGCAATTCTACCGCATGCTGGAAGCACGGAAAACTCGTTGATGTTGTTCCGGGTGATGCAGGAACATTCTCATCTGAACGCTGCGGCCCTATCCGCTGCGAAAAGATGATCGAACTCTGCAATCAGTATTCTGCAAAGGAGCTTAGGGCATTTTTCCACGGTAAAGGCGGAATGGTTTCACTTCTCGGAACCAACAGCCTGAAGGAAGTCGGAGAAATGGTAGAAAACGGTGATGAATATGCTACCACCTGTGAACAGGCAATGGCATATCAGATGGCTAAGGCCATTGCTTCACTTGTTCCGGCTGCAGGATGCGGTCTTGACGGAATTATCCTCACCGGCGGCGGTGCTTTCTGGGAGAAGCTTACAGATGACATGAAGGCAAATCTTGCGCCTCTTAATGTTCCTGTATTTGTCCGCCCGGGTGAAAATGAGATGCTTGCTCTGGCTGAAGGCGCATATCGCCTTATGAACGGAGAAGAGGAAGCTCATATTTATGAAGAAGCTTTCAGATAAGCATTAATCGTTATTTAACTGCCGCAGGCCTTTGTCTGCGGCAGAGGAAAAGTATTAAAAGGAGTATTTTATTATGTCAATCCAACCATATGTACATGTAGAAACACTTGAAGAATATGCTGAGCGTTTCAAAGATTTCGCTCATCTTGAGAGAACTGAAGATGGTATCCTTACATGCCGTCTTATGTGGAAGGAAGGCCCTGTTATGTGGTCATACCAGACACAGAACGCTTACGGCGAACTCTGGACAGCAATCGGACATGATAAGAAGAATGAAGTTCTTATCCTTACCTGCACAGATCCTTACTGGCTGGTTCATGAAAGCGATCCTACATCATTTGATGAAGTTGAGCAGGGCGATGTTGACGGAAAGTTCAATGCAAACATTCCTGATACAATGAACTTTGTTGAGAACTACATCAACGATATCGAAATCCCTACAATCGCTGCCATCAACGGACAGGGAATGCACTGGGAGTTCGCTCTTATGTCTGATATCACTCTTTGCTATCCTGAATTCGTATTCTCAGATGCTCATTTCTCAAAGAATATGATCCCTGGAGACGGAATGGGATTTGCATATCGTCAGTGCGCAGGCCTCAAGAGAGGTGCTTACATGATGTTCGTTGAGCCAAAGATCGACGCTGAAACAGCTCTTTCTTATGGTCTTATTTCTGAGATCGTTCCTCATGATCAGCTTATGGACAGAGCTATGGCTATTGCTAAGCATATCATGAAGTCAAACAGAACAGTTCGTCGTCTTACACATGAGCTTACAATCCGTCCTTGGAAGAGAGCTCTTGAGCAGGATGAAAGAGTTCACGTACTTTGCGAAATGTACTCTGTACAGCTTAACAGCTCAGAGCATCATTTTGATAAGATCGTTGCCGGATTTGACGGAGAGCGCGAAATCTAATCTACTGAATCCATTTTGTTTTATATTTGGGGCCGCCGCACTTTGCAGCGACCCCTTTTTCGTGTTTTTGTGTTCGCCCTTTTCTGGTTTTGTTATGTTTAACACCTTGGGGCCGCCGGTTATGGCGGCCATTTTATATCTGCAATAAAATACCCGGGAAATTATTGCATATGAAAGAAAGAAAAATTGTGTTAAAATAACTTCGTATGTTCTGAATGAAAGGAAATTTACAATGGCAGACGAAAAGAAAAAAATTGAATTCGGTATATATAAAGACGGAAAAGAAGTATACCGCACAGAGCTTAATGAAATGGAGCAGGCCGCTTTCACTATGGCAGCCAGTCTGATGATAGACGGTGAAAAACAGTCGCCTTTTACACTTGTTCAGTATGTAAACGGCAAGGAAAATGGCCGCAAACAGGTGAGCGAAAAGGTTGTGGATGTATTTAAGAGAATCCATACATATGACTGGAACAGCAAAAAAACAGTAAATTTTGACGTATACGATAAAGATACGGAAGAAAAATGAAGATCGGCGTAATTGGTTCAGTATTCGTAGATTGTATGGGACGCCCCACAAAAGGGTATTTTGATCCAAAGGGCAGAAATGTGGGCGATGTAAGTTTTGTCCACGGCGGAGTCGGCAGAAATATTGCTGAAGATATCCGTCTTGCAGGATCAGATGTGCTTCTTTTAGGGTCTGTCGATAACGGCCCTTTGGGTGAAGCTGTGCTTAAGCATATAAACGAAGTTGGCATCAGCAGTGATTATATTGTTTCTGCTGAATCAGGAATGGGCATCTGGCTTGCAATAACAGATCTTACCGGTGAGGTGGCAGCTTCAATAAGCCTTCAGCCTGATTATTCCCTCATGGAAAATCTTCTTGAAGAAAAAGGCTCAGAGTTTATTGAAGGATGCAATTCCGTTGCCCTTGATGCTGACATTACTGAAAAAATATTTAATAAAACCTGCGATTTATGCAGAAAGAAAAAGAAACCTCTTTATGTTGCCACCAGCAATATGGAAGTGGTAATGGCTGTTCAGGACAGGTTTGATGACATGGCAGCATTTATCTGCAATAAGATTGAGATAGGCAGACTTTTCGGAAAAGATGTTGAAGGCCTTTCAAATAAAGAAATTCTAAAGCTTATAGAAAAAGACGGAAGCTACTTTGATTTTCATACTCTTATCGTCACAACAGGCGCTGATGGAGTAGTGTGGCACGATTTTGATACAAATGAAAGCGGCAGTCTTTTAAGTATAGCATCTGATATTAAAGATACCACAGGGGCGGGAGACAGCTTCTTTGCAGGCTTTGTTTACGCCCGTACCACGGGAGCTTCCCTTGAAGATTCTGTAAGGACAGGTCTTAAATTTGCAGCTTCCACCTTAAGTTACGTGGGACCGGTAAATCCGGATCTGGCTTCGTGCCTTGTTATTGAATGAGAATTATTAAATACGGAGGATATTAAATGAGTACAATACGTGACATTTCTCTTGCACCATCAGGAGAATTAAAGATCAACTGGGTTGAGAGAAACATGCCTTTGCTCAGGGCAATCGGCGAAAAGCTTGAAAAGGAAAAACCTTTTGAAGGTCTTAAGGTGGCTCTTTCAGTCCATATGGAAGCAAAAACCGCATATCTCTGCCGTGTAATGCAGAAGGGCGGAGCTGAGATGCATGCAACCGGGTGCAACCCTCTTTCAACACAGGATGACGTTGCGGCTGCTCTTGCTGCAGGCGGAATGGACGTTCATGCAGTTTATGGATGCAGCATGGAAGAATATGATGATAACCTCCGTAAGGTGCTTAAATGCGGACCGAATATTATTATTGATGACGGCGGAGATCTTACAAAGCTTATGCATACAGAGCTGACAGACCTTATTCCTGGCGTTTTGGGAGTTTGCGAGGAAACCACAACAGGAATTCATCGTCTCAAACAGATGTCAAAGGCTGGAACGCTTAAGTTTCCTGCAATCATGGTTAATGATGCTGACTGCAAGCATTTCTTTGATAACCGTTACGGCACCGGACAGAGCGTATGGAACGGAATTAACCGCACAACAAACCTGATTGTTGCCGGTAAGCATGTGGTTGTTGCCGGATACGGATGGTGCGGAAGAGGCATAGCAATGCGTGCAAAAGGCCTCGGCGCCATGGTTACGGTAACGGAAGTAGATCCGGTAAGAGCACTTGAGGCTGTTATGGACGGCTTTGAAGTTATGAGCATGGATGATGCTGCAGCTATCGGTGATTTCTTTGTAACAGCAACAGGATGCTGCGATATTGTAACAGAAAAGCATTTTGATTCACTTAAAGACGGAGCAATCCTCTGCAACGCAGGTCACTTTGATGTTGAAGTTGCTGTTGCAAAGCTTAAGGAAGCTGCCGTAAGAGAATATGAAGCAAGAAACAACATTATGGGTTATGAACTTCCAAACGGAAAGACCGTTTTTGTTCTCGGAGAGGGAAGACTTGTAAATCTTGCCTGCGGAGACGGACATCCGGCTGAAATCATGGATATGAGCTTTGCAATCCAGGCAATGTCTGCAAGACATCTTGCGCTTCACGGAAAAGAACTTAAAAACGAGCCTATTCCGGTTCCGCGTGAGATCGATGAGATGGTAGCCAGAATGAAGCTGGAGACCCTTGGTGTTACCATAGATGAGCTTACTCCGGCCCAGAAAGAGTATATAGGAGCGTAAAGTCCTTCCAACAAAAATAAAAGCAGCCAAAACCTAAAGATTCTGTCTGCTTTTATTATGCAGGTGGTGGGACTTGCTCCGGCACTTCGTGCCTTTCACGCCGGCC
>JAZUFV010000177.1:0-11617 GCA_045640845.1 Lachnospiraceae bacterium | reverse complement strand
CGGCGCATAGCCTGAAACGGCATTGTCAAACTCAACTGATGTGATATCTACCTTTGTATTTCCGGCTTCATATATTCTCGGATTCGGTGAATATTCCGCACTCTTTACGGAAATCACTCTCGGAATGATGGACATAGGAACGGTGACAGATTCCGAACCTTCCGCAAGGACATAGTTTTCTTTATCATCTCCGTTAAGTGATACCGGTATTGAGCCGTTGTAACTTCCGGCATCCGCCTGACTATATTCAGGAATATCACCCAGGGTAACTACCGCGTCGTCCTTTGAAAGGATGCCTTCCACTGCCAATGCTCCTTCTGCAGTTCCAGCATCCGTGGTCCCATCAAAGGTTTTACTTATTTTATAGCTTCCTGCATTTACTGTGACAGCTGCCTTAGCAAGGTTCCATGTGAACTGCACATCATCCGTGCCGCCGTCTTTCCATTCATGATATTCTTTCAGGCTTATGGTGACAGTGTATGTTCCGGCATCGGTCTTTTTGTTTCCGCTTATGGTCATTGATGTTGGATCAAAACCTGTTGGATTATAAGTCTGCTCGGAGCCGTTGTATGTGAATTCTGTTGTATCTGCTGCCGGCTTTTCAACTTTAATACTTTCAACCGGCACGCTCACCTTTCCTGCAGCCGTTTTACCGCTTTCAAAAATGTAATTTATCTCATCATCAGCGAGGCTTACCGTAAACGAAGCATCATGCGTTCCCAGGGCATCCGTTCCCATTTCGCCTTTAGTTACCGTATACTTCGGCGCATAGCCTGAAACGGCATTGTCAAACTCAACTGATGTGATATCTACCTTTGTATTTCCGGCTTCATATATTCTTGGGTTTGGCGAATATTCAGCACTCTTTATGGAAATCACTCTCGCGCTGATTTCCATCGGAACGCTGACAGATTCCGAACCTTCCGCAAGAACATAGTTATCTTTATCATCTCCGGCCAATGAGACCGAAACTGAACCATTGTAATTTCCGGCATCTGCCTGACTATATTCAGGAATATCACCCAAGGTAACTTCCGCGTCGTCCTTTGACAGAATACCCTCTGCAGCCAGCGTTCCTTCTGAAGCTCCCGCATCCGTAGTTCCGTCAAAAGTTTTGCATATCTTATAACTTCCGGCATTTACTGTAACCGGCGCTTTGGCAAGGTTCCAGGAAAATTGCACATCATCCGTGCCGCCATCTTTCCACTCGTAACCTTCCTTCAGGCTGACTGTAACGTTATATGTTCCGGCTTTTATATTCTTATTTCCGCTTATGGTCATTGACGTCGAATCAAAGCCTGCAGGATTATAAGTTTTTTCAGTCCCATCGTATGTGAAAGCTGTCGTGTCCGCTGTCGGTTTATCTACGCCAATGGCGACAATCAGAACGCTGACCGTTCCGACTGTTTCTCTGCCGTCCGCGAAAGTATAATTTCCCTTTTCATCAGTGAGCTTTACCGTGAACGAAGCGTCATGCGTTCCCGGAAAGTCCGATTCCATTTCACCCTTCGTCACTTCGTATTCCGGCAGATAGCCCGAAACAGCATTGTCAAACTCAACAGATGTGATATCGACCGTTGCATTCCCGTCCTCATATATTCTCGGATTTGGGGAATAATCAGCACTCTTTATGGAAATCACTCTCGGGCTGATCGTCATCGGAACGCTGATAGAATCAGACCCTTCTGCAAGAACATAGTTTTCTTTATCATCTCCGCTCAGCGATACCTGTAATGAGCCGGTGTAACTTCCGGCATCCGCCTGACTATATTCAGGAATATCACCCAGGGTAACTTCCGCGTCGTCCTTTGAAAGGATGCCTTCCACAGCCAATGCTCCTTCTGCAGTTCCAGCATCCGTGGTCCCATCAAAGGTTTTGCTTATCTTATAGTTTCCGGCATTTACTGTAACAGGCGCTTTTGCTATGTTCCAGGTGAACTGCTCGTCTCCTGTGCCGCCGTCTTTCCACTCGTAACCTTCCTTCAGGCTGACTGTAACGGTATATGTTCCGGCATCGGTCTTTTTGTTTCCGCTTACAGTCATTGATGCAGAATCAAATCCCACAGGATTATAAGTTTTTTCAGTTCCATCGTATGTGAAAACTGTTGTATCCGCTGTCGGCTTATCTACGCCAATTGCGGCGATCGGCACGTTCACCTTTCCCGCAGCCGTTTTTCCGCTTTCAAAAATGTAATTTATCTCATCATCCGCGAGGCTTACCGTGAACGAAGCGTCATGCGTTCCCGGAAGATCCGTTCCCATTTCGCCCTTAGTTACCGTGTATTCCGGCGCGAAACCTGAAACGGCATTGCCTAACTCAACCGATGTGATATCGACCTTTGTATTTCCTTTTTCATACGTTCTCGGATTCGGCGAATATTCAGCGCTTTTTATTGCAATCACTCTTGGATCGATTACCATCGGAACGCTGACAGACTTCGACCCTTCAGCAAGTACATAGTTGTCTTTGTCCTCGCCGGCCAATGACACGGATACTGAACCATTATAGCTACCGGCATCTGCCTGACTGTACGAAGAGATATCCCCCGGAGAGACCGTCACCTCATCACCTGCAAGAATGCCCTCTGCACTAATTTCGCCTTCCGTTGTTCCCGCATCTGTGGTTCCGTCAAAAGTTTTGGCAACCTTCATGGTACCTGCCGTCACCGTGACAGGTCTTGCCGCGATGGTGAAGCCTCCGCTTTGCATGAATTCTCCTGCGTATAAAGAATCCTCAACCGAAACAGAGACTGAGAAGCCGTATGTTCCGCAGTCTGAAGGCGGAGATATCTCTTCTCCGTCCTTTATAAACTTCTGAATCATGGTTACCTTTTCAGGTTCAACGATTTCACCGTCGTAAACCCTTTTGATTTCATACGTTCCTGTTGCAGCTGCAGGCTCTCCGTCATAAGTCTTGTCTTCCATGGAAATGCCGCTGATCTGAACCTCGTATTTAATATCAAAACTACAGGTTACCTGTCCATGTCCATCTGTCATATCAAGCTTGCAGATTGTGGGATGACTCTGAGAAAAGCCCGTTCCTATGACGCTGATGGTTCCCTTTCCGGGATTTACATTGTTTGCATATGAAATATTATAAGCGCTTGGATGAATAACTGTGTTCGTCGGTATGTGGACTACCTTAAATTGGGGTTTAACAGCCGCTCCCGTATAGTAAAAGCACTCATCTCCCAGGTGAGCCGGGTTATCCCAAGTCCAGTCTATTTGTATCTCACATTCATCGGCCGGATATGCCTGGTATCGCGCTGCCTCTTTACCTGCAAGCTGCTCGTTTTCTCCTGCCGCGGACGTTAAAGAGACAGCATAAACTGTACCACCGTCTCCAGACATGCCTGTTATACTGCCGCCGTTACCCCCGGTAGGGCCGTATACATTGTCATTGTCGCCGTTTGCTCCGCTGCCGCCCTTGCCGCCAACTGAGCTCTTGTAAACTGCAGCTGCGCCGTCCTGGGCAGGTGATTTGTAAGCACTTATTCCGGGATTGGCAGCTCCGCCTTTACCCCCGTAATATCCGGCACCGCCGCCACCGCCGCCGCCGTTTGCAATCCAGGTATTCGTATATTCATTAACAAGTGAACCGGATGCACCTGAGCCGCCACCGGCACCGCCTACTCCTCCTGAGCCTATAGTTGCACCGGGGGAGCCTGATCCGCCGTTTCCGCCACCAGCTCCTGCTCCGGCATGATAATCCACCAAAGTCCCTTCATAAGACGCAGAATCTCCATAACCGGAACTTGCCGTATTTTCTTTGGTTTTACCGCCCGTTAAAACAAGCATTACTTTTCCCGATTGCCTGAAAACACCTGCCGATTCACTGTTATTAAAATTATCGTCCGCTTTTCTTCCATTATTTCCCTGCGTGTCAAAAGAAATTGTGGTCATTTTCTTTTCTACACCATTTACAAGCGATGCACCCTCTGTCCCCGTCGCTCCGTTGGTTCCTATGGCTGCAGCTGCTCCGCCGCCGCCGGCACCGCCTTTGCCGCCGGCACCGCTTTTTATACTGTCTGTACCTATCACTTCCGCATCTCCTCCATCGGAGCCTGTCTTTCCGGGCGCAGCGTCTCCGCCGGTTGCATAAAGCGTACCTTCTCCTTTTATATAAAATGAAGAGCCTGAAGGCAGATAAATACCTGCACCGGCCCCTGTGGTGCCATATGCGTCTCCGCCTTCGACCGTTAGTGTTACACCTTTTTCCAGAATAAGCACAACATCGCCTAAAACTCTAAATCCGTTTCCTCCGGGATTTGAATTAATAAGCGTCAGACTATGATCCAGGAAATAAGTTCCGGTATATACCGTTCCGCCAACGGGTGGATTAAACGCGTGGCCATCAGCTGCCCGGGTGCTCTGCGGAAATGCCAGCATGCCAAAAGCCACGCTGACCGTTAAAACCAGCGCGACTGCAGCTTTGCATATTCTGAATATAGGTCTTCTTTTTCCAAATAACTTTTTCTTCTGCATTCTTCTATTACCTGAACTGCCTTTAATTATTCTTATAATATCTCTTTAAGATTGAGACTTGCCTTGTACAGTTCGTTTTTGCTGTACGGATTGGCATTGTCTGATACCAGATTTTTTATGGCATCTTTAACGGTGCAGCCTGTTTTGACTATTTCCTCCACTAGAAGTGCTTCGGCTGAAACCACGTTTGCCTCGGGCTTTTCATATGCGCTTCTGTCCATTTCGATCACAAGAACGTATTCGCCCTTGTCGGAATCACCATTGTCCCAAAGCTGATTGTAAACCTCAAGCGGCGTTCCCCTGTATGCCCGTTCATGCAGCTTGGTAATATCATTGCACAGGCACACCTGACACGGAAATTCATTTTGCGCCAGGAAATCCATGGTATTTCTTATACGCTTCGGGGACTCATAGAAAACATAAGTTTTAGTATGTGTTTCTTCCATCAGATTCTTAAGAAGCTTGTTTCTGTCAGCATTTTCCCTTGGGAAGAACCCGTAGAATGTGAATGTTGCAAGATCAAAGCCTGAAACCGAAAGTGCTGCTATTGCCGCGCAGCAGCCCGGTACAGGGATTACTTTTATGTTCTCGGCTATAGCTGCCTTTATCAGCTCATTGCCCGGATCTGAAATGCACGGCGTTCCGGCATCGGTAATAATGGCAACATCCTTACCTGCAAGAAGGTCATCAATAAAATATTTCGCCTTGCCGAATTCATTGAATTTATGATTGGAAATAAGCTTGTTTTTGATTTCAAGCTTATTTAAAAGGATCATTGATCTTCTGGTATCCTCGGCCGCAATTATATCGGCATTTGTCAGAATTTCCTTCGCTCTTATTGAAATGTCCCGTGAATTCCCTATGGGAGTTGCTACCACATACAGGGTTCCGTACTCTTGTTTTTCTGCCATTTTCAATTCCTCAGTTTTCTATTATATGTCTGCTTTCAGACAGCTTTCCGGCTGTTTGCCGGTTTATGCATCAAGGCAGTGTACAGCCTTTATAGTCAGGTTTTTCCCTGCCGCATCGCCTTTATATGGGATATATAATGTTTCCATGCTGCAAAGCTTTCCCTGCAGGACTGCATGATATTTTACCGGATAAACTTTTCCCGCTGCCATGGCAGCCTTTATCTTCTCCGGCTGCATTCTTTCAAGGAAGCTGTCTTTTTCCTCTGCAATAACGCAGGTTTCGGCATATTTCTTTGTACGCCCGAAATAGTCAAGTCCGGTCATTGCTGTCTCCATTTCGTCAAATGCGTTGGCATCGCGGAAATGCGTTTCTTTTCCGGTGTCAAGATCCACCAGAACGATCAGGTCAAAGCTTGCTGCCAGACTTTCATATACTGCGTTTTTCTCTTCACTCTGCAGAGTCTTGCCCATTCTCTTTTTCCTTTTCTTTCGCTTTTTCTTTTTCCGCCACACTGTTTGTATCTATGGAGCCCCGGAAAACAAAGAACCTCTGATACAGGAATTCCGTAATGAAATTAATGAGCATGTTAATGATAGTAACAAGATACTCATTCCAAAGGAGCTGTTCTGTCAGGAAATGCTCAAGCAGCGTACTCAAAGGAGTGAACACAACATAGTAGGCAAATACCAGAAGCATTGCCTTTTTAACATTGGATGCACTCTTGAACGTATAACGGCGGTTTATGGTGAAATTCCAGAGAACACTGAGCACCAGGGCTATAAGGTAGCCCAGCCAGTAGTTCATATGGAACACCTCATTGAATAAGGTAAATGCGCCGATCTGTATGAGGCCGGCTGATGCGGCAACTAATGCATATTTAATGGTTCTTAATATTTCTTTTTTCATATGGATTCCCCCGGACGCATCTGCGCAGTCCTTTTCTATTATAATATACATTTATTTTTTTGGGGAAAATATATGATGATTTACGGGGATCTGCTTGACAGAAGCCATTCAGAAAAGTATGATTTGTATAACAAATTATACTTGAGGAATATGGATATGAAAGAGAAAAAAATACCAAACGGGAAATACGCATGGACAGCCACTGTAGGCGAAAAAGGTCAGATCGTCATACCAAAACAGGCACGCGAGATTTTTAATATCAAGCCGGGAGATACTCTGATCCTTCTCGGGGACGAGCAATTGGGAATAGCAATTCCTCCAAAGGAAGAATTTGAGCTTCTGGGGCAGCGTATATTCGGAGGTAAGTAAAATGAGCATTTGTGAAGTAAGCCATCTTTATAAAGAATATCCGGCTTTTTCCCTGCAGGATGTATCATTCTCGCTTGAGGCCGGGTCTATCACAGGTTTTATAGGCAGAAACGGTGCCGGTAAGACTACCACCATCAAATCCATGCTTAATATCATCCACCCGTTGAGCGGTGAGATTTCATATTTCGGCATGCCGTTTAAGGGAAATGAAAATCAGATCAGGCAAAGGATAGGCTTTTCCTCGGGAGCCGTGAATTATTACCAAAAGAAAAAGCTGTCGGATATTGCTGCTGTCACAAAAACCTTTTATCAGAACTGGGATGATGCAGCCTACAGGAAATATATAAGCCTGTTTTCACTGGATGAAAACAAGGCTTTATGCCAGCTTTCCGAAGGTATGAAGGTAAAAGCCAATCTGCTGCTTGCACTTTCCCATCATGCCGAAATCCTCATTCTTGATGAACCCACCAGCGGTCTGGATCCGTTTTCGCGTGATGAGATCACCGATGTGTTCTCAATGCTGAAAGATCACGGCGTGGCAATTTTCTTTTCCACGCACATCACATCCGACCTTGAAAAATGTGCCGACCATATAATTTATATCCGCGAGGGGCGCATCATCCAGGCAGGAACAAAACAGGATTTCTGCGAGAAGCTTGGACAAAACGATGAAACACTGGAGCAGACAATGCTCCGTCTTGAAAAGGAGGCAAGGAATGAAAAATCTGCTTTATAAAGAATTTAAGCTTGCAGCCTCTCCACTTTCATATTTTTTCATCGCCGCTGCCTTCCTTACTTTTGTGCCGGGATATCCGATCCTGCTGGGTGTTTTTTTCACCACCCTGGGAATATTCTATTCATTCCAGACAATGCGCGAGAATAATGACATTCAGTACTCCCTTCTGCTTCCTGCGGCAAAGGCCGATGTTGTAAAAAGCAAGTTTGCTTTCACGGTGATCATTGAAGGCATCAGCTTTGCTCTGATGGCAATAATTACCCTTATCCGCATGCTGTGCCTTAAAGGTGCTCCGGCTTACACGGCAAATGCACTTATGTGCGCAAACCTTACGTTTCTGGGTTTTGCGCTTCTTATATTCGGCCTGTTTAATCTGGTTTTCACCGGCGGATTTTTCAAAACAGCATATTACTTTGGGAAACCGTTTATTTTTTACATCATCATTTCAGTTATTGTGATTTTTGCTGCAGAAACACTGCATCACCTGCCGGGTATGGACGCTGTAAATGCCTTTGGGTTTGAAAAGCCCTTCCCGCAGGCAGCATTTCTGGCCGGAGGATTGATTGCTTTCATTATTTTGACTTTAGTAAGCCTTAAAAAATCGATCCGGAACTTTGAGATGATCGATCTGTGAGGCTGCGCATCAAATATCCATTGTTTTTTTCATTTGAACGCATTACACTGAGTTGACAAAAAATCTGCAAATAATTGACGAAAGGGCAAAAATATAATGGAAGAAATCAGACTTTCAAACGGAAAAGACCTTGAACTCACATGCATCAGCAAGGGCTGCGAAATAACCTCTCTTAAATTCAAAGGAATAAACATCGGCACCAAAGGACAGGTAAAGGGGCGCGTTGCAAACAGAATTTCCGGGGCAGCCTTTACTCTCCGCGGCATCACATATACTCTGGATGCCAACAGGGGCACATGCCAGCTGCACGGCGGCAGTGCCGGATTCAGTACTAAAGAATGGGAGGTTGCTGAGCTGAACGAGGCTTCTGTCACATTTGCCCTTACTTCCCCGGATGGAGATATGGGCTATCCGGGCACTTTAAAAACCACGGTCACCTACACTCTTACCCCGGAAAATGAACTTAGGATTTCTTATTTCGGAATTTCAGATAAAGATACACTCTATAATCCTGTAAACCACATTTTCTTCAATCTGAACGGCAATGAAAGCGTGAAAGATCACGCGCTGCAGATAAATGCCGCTTACATAACGGAAAATGATGAAGAAGTACTGCCGACAGGAAAAATCCTGCCTGTAGAAGGCACTGCCTATGATTTTTCAAAATCTATTCCGTTTGAGGGAAAATATGATAACAATTTTGTCCTTAACGGGGCCGGTTTCAGAAAGGCCGCAGAATTAAAAGGACTTCTTACCGGATTTACGCTTGAAACATACACGGACACTCCGGGCATGCAGCTGTTCAATACTGACAAAGAGATTTGCCTTGAGACGCAGGGATTCCCTGATGCCATACATTTCAGCCACTTCCCGCAGGTGATATTGCGGGCAGGCGTAGAATTCCGTTCGGAGACAGTTTACAGACTTTCCTGATCACACAAATAACGGGCGAACACAGTTCGCCCCTACGGATGCGGTGCGCGGATTGCGGGCGAACACAGTTCGCCCCTACGGATGCGGTGCGCGTACTGTGGGCGAACACAGTTCGCCCCTACGGATGCGGTGCGCGGACTGCGGGCGAACACAGTTCGCCCGTTATTGTCATCAATCTTTCACATAAGCCAGCAGCATTTCCATAATGGCTGACTTCATTTCAGTGCTGTTCTTTGTGGTTTCAAGCTCCGTGATAATTCCTGATACAGGCTTTCCGCTGTTGATCAGCCGGTAAAGAGCTTCCTTCTGTGAGAACGGACACTGTGCCCTGTTGATAATCTCATAGCAGGCTGCACTCAGATTGTTTCCGCTGAAAGGCCCGGCCTCAAATGATATGACAGTCTGTTCGGAAACCGGAACCTCCTCTGTTTCAATTGTAGAAATGCCCCGCTCTTCATCATAAGATGCGCCCGGTACATTTCCTTTTCCGAATCCGAACATTCTGATCGTATATCTGCGCTTCTCCGGGATAAGTGAAAGGTCACCATCCGCCGCGCCGATTATCAGACGGCCGTTCTTTACATCAAGAAGGAACTCTGTCTTAACGCATCTGCCGTTTTCATAATCTCCTGATATACCGTCATCTTCATACATTTCAAAGCGTCCGTCTGTTCCGGCAAATACAAACAGTTCAATATGTTTCGGGTTATCGGTGCGTGAACTCAGCTCATCTTCAGCCTGCATCGGAATGATGGCTCCTGCCTTTGCCAATACCGGTATGGAATCTATGCTGCGCCACATTGTGATGCGTCTTCCTCCCTTATAGCGGATGCCTGTAAATACATCAGTCCATTCGCCCTCCGGAAGCCATGTCATGACACTGCTCATCCGCAGATCAGGGTCGTTTTTGGACGTAACCGGATTTACTATCAGCTCAGAACCGAAGCAGTACTCATTTTTAACTTTATATGCATCATTTTCCTTAGGATACTGATAGTACATCGGCTGGATAAGTGGAATATCCTCGCGGAATCCGCGGTAATTCATTGTATAAATATACGGTACCAGCTTATGCCTGAGTTTCAGGAACCTGCGCATCACGCGCTCGCTGTCAGAACAGAATTTCCATGGTTCCTTGCCTGTAAACACTTCGTTGGAACTGTGCAGGCGCATGATCGGCGAGAATACGCCATACTGCACCCATCTGGTGGTCAGCTCGTCATCCCGGTACCCGTTTCTGTGACCGCCTATATCGTGGCTCCACCAGTTAAAGCACATGTTTGATGCAGTGGAAGTAAACCAAGGCTGGAAAACCAATGATTCCCAGGTTATAAATGTGGACCCGGAGAAACCTATCGGATACCTGTGGCTTCCCAGGCCGGCATATCTTGAAAATGCCATTGGCCTGTTTCCGGATTTTGCATTATCAATAAAATGATAATGGTTCAGCATCCAGAGCGGATCATAACCCTCAAGTTTTGAATTGCTGCCCTGCTGCCAGTCCATCCACCAGAAATCAACACCCATCTTTTCATTCGGGTGATGCAGATACTTAAAGTAAGCTTTCAGGAATTTTCTGTCTGTAATATCAAACTGGATAGGCACTTCGTTTTCATAGTCTACGCCCAGCTCTTTTGCCATCGGCAGGTAGGCATCCTCAAATGCCCTTATGCCGTCGGCAGGATGAACATTGAGTGAAACATGCATGCCGCGGCTGTGCATTTCCTTCATCATTGCCTCAGGATCAGGGAAAAGTTCTCTGTTCCATGAATATCCGGTCCAGCCTTTTCCATACTTTGGATCTATGTTCACATGATGCCAGCCCATGTCCAGCACTCCCACAGCAATAGGGATACCCTCATCCCTGAACCTGTCCTGGAGCTCCATGTATTCTTCCTGTGTATAGCTGTAGTAGCGGCTCCACCAGTTGCCCAGGGCAAACCTTGGAAGCATCGGCACCTTACCGCTGAGTGCGGCAAAAACCTTCAGGGTTTCAAGGTACTCGCGGCCATAGCAAAGGAAATAAAAATCTTTGTGCCCTTCCGGCGCAGGATTTACCCAGCCTTCTTCATCAAAAAGCAGGCTTTTGCTGTCATCTATCACGGTAAAACCTGCTTTTGAAAGCAGTCCGTCGCTTATCGGAACCTTTTCGCCCGGTTGGCCCCACGGCTTTGACTCGTCACCTTTATCAACGTAATATGTATCTCCCACAGCATTATCAAGTGTGGATGCGCTTCCGCCGAGATTATCTCTCTTAAGAAGGTCTTCATCACCGAAGAACCATGTGCTGGTCTTGAAGAGCCACGGATTTCCCATCATCTGAATCTGAAGTCCTGCCGATGAAAACGGCTTTTTGTCATAAGTAAGGAGCAGGTATTCCGTTGAGATCTGAATTGTATCTCCCTTGTCGGCAACCTTAAATTCCGGAACAGGGAATTTTCTGTTCAGGACTATCTGTGTCTGACTGTCAGTGAATTCACCTTTTTCGGAATACTCCATTCTGATCATTCTGTCCGTAAGAACAGAAAAACGCCATTTGTCACCTTTAACTACGCATGCTGCATCTGCCACAGCTTTTTGTCCGTATCTGATCATTTCATTTCCTTTCTTTCGGCTTTCACATCCCCTGCGGATGCTTTGAG
>JAZUFV010000176.1:0-6130 GCA_045640845.1 Lachnospiraceae bacterium | reverse complement strand
CCTGGGACTTCTAAAGATATGGGCTAATTTTCTAACATAAGTATGGGTTATGTTAGAGCAGCCCTCTAACATAGGTACAGTCAGTGTTAGAGAATACCGGCGTATTATTAGAGTATTTGAAGGAAAATGGTGTAAGGCGGTCAAATTCTCTAACATGAGCATGGGTTATGTTAGAGCAGCTCTCTAACATAGGTACAGTCAGTGTTAGAGAATTCCGGCGTATTTTTAGAATATTTGGAGGAAAATGGCGTAAGGCGGTCAAATTCTCTTACATAAGCATAGACAATGTTAGAGCTACTCTCTAACACAGTGATGTTTCATGTTAGAGCGGACCTCTTTCACAGGGGATTTCCATGTTATAGAATTAGGGCTGAGCGAAAAATAAATTGACATTCAACCGTCTGAATGATAAACAATCATTAGAAGAGAAAAATGTGTAAACAAGCGAAGACGGAGCGAAAGGAAAAACTCATGGCACACGATGTATTTATAAGTTACAGTCATAAGGACAGCAATATTGCTGATGCAGTATGCAATCGTCTTGAAAGCGGCGGCATCAGATGCTGGTATGCTCCGAGAAATATACAGCCCGGTCATGAATGGGCAGAGGATATCATAAACGCACTGGGACAGAGCAAAATCATGGTCCTTATTTTCACCGATTCCTCAAATGACTCCACGCAGGTAAAGCGTGAGGTCAGCACGGCTGTTTCTTCAGGCGTTACGATCATCCCGTTTAAATGTACAGATTCAGAGCCGTCCGGCAGCATGCAGTATTATCTTTCCACACTGCATTGGATGGATGCAATGACAGACACTCTGGATGCGTCTATTGCAAAATTATATGATGAATGCAGGCGGATACTGGGCCTTCCTGAAAACCAGACTCCGGTTGAACCTGTAAAGGCTGCTCCTGAAGAGAAGAAAAAAGAAAAGAAGTTCCCACTCTGGGCAGTGATCGTGGGCGCAGCTATTATTATTGCAGCAGTTCTGTGCATAATACTCATTCCAAAGAAGGAAAATAATGTAACTTCTTCCGGCCCGGAGACGCAGACAGCACAAGCCGGTGAAGCAGAATCTGAAACAGACGGACCTCTGACTCAGCTTATTAAGGATCAGGTGATTCCTGCTGAGTCCGGAGCAGTAGAATCCATTGCGGCATATACAGAACCGGCAGTGGACACCCCGTATGTTCCTATCGACCCGAGTGAATTTGGTGATGACCCTGACAAGGATTCACCAGGCGCAGAATTTTACCTTTATGATGTAAGCAGTGCTTACAGCGATGTATATGAAAAGGGCGTATGCCTTCAGAAATATTTCGGCGACCCGGCAGAGGTAATCGAACTGCCGCAGGTTGTGGACGGATGGCCTGTAACATCCACCGGAGAAAAATGCTTTGAGGATCAGACTACCATTACCAAGGTTGTTCTTCCTGAGACGATAGAGACTATTGGGTACCGCTCATTTTACGGCTGCACCAATCTGACGGACATCAATTTCCCGGACTCACTGAGAAGAACCAACGGATGGACATTTGCACACTCAGGGCTGAAAGAATTCATTGCACCGGAAGGCTTCACAGACCTTGGTTACGGAACGTTTTACAGCTGCGAAAGTCTGAAGAACGTGGTGCTGACACCGGCAGTTTCAAGCCTTGGCGCAGATACTTTCGGCTATATTGCCAAAGGAGCCACAGTTACTGTGCCGAACCCTGATATTGAGGTCGACATAAAGGCTTTCCGTGAAGATCAGGATGTTACTGTCATCGCACCGGAATCATCATACCTGAAAACATACGCAAAGGCCATGAACATAGGCTTCCAACCGATGGAATAATCAATATATGAGCATACCTATTGCTGTCGGCGTGACGGGCCATCGCAGCATAAGGGAGGAAGACATCCCTTTCCTGAAAGAGACCGTATACGCCGAGCTTCAGAAGCTAAAAAACGAATATCCCGATTCACCTTTTATTATGCTGAATTCCCTTGCTTCGGGCGCGGATACCCTCTGCGCCGAAGCAGGAATCTCTCTCGGCATGAGTCTGGTATGCCCGCTTCCGTTTGAAATAGATGAATACAGAAAGGATTTTCCTGAAAATTCACGCTTTGACGAGCTGGTCAGGAGTGCGAGCGAGGTGTTTGCTGCCGACTTCGCCGAACAGCCAAAGGAAGACCTCACTGATGAGCAGATGAGGAACTTTGCTTACCGTCAGGCCGGAATATATGTTGCCTCCCACAGCCATGTGCTTTTGGCACTCTGGGATGGAAAAGAGGGAACCGGCTGCGGCTGTGGAACAGCAGAAACAGTCGGCTTCATGCTGGAAGGGAATTACAGGGACGGAAGGTCAATTCTTAAAAGCACAAACGACGGAGCAGTGATACATATAAAAACTCCGCGGGCGGGAAATGCTGACACTCCGGAAGGAGCAGTACTCATAGAAAATGAAAGCGGATCATTAAAAAGCATTCTTTCACTGACAAATGAATTCAACCGCGAGTGCAGAAGTCTTCCGGAAACGCTGCCGGAAAAGAATAATCTTATCCCGGAAAAGTATCTTAAGGAGGACAGCAGGCTTTCGCGTATCCATGAAGTTTATCTGAAGGCAGACGCACTTTCACTCAGGCTGCAGAAACGATACTTAAGCGTCATGAAATGCTTCTCTGTTTTCGGGGTGCTTCTGGTGCTTGCTTTTCTCCTGTATGATGAAATGGAGTCTGATATTTTTCTTCCGGTATACGGACTGGTAATGATCCTGTATCTGGTGATATATCTGATCTCAAAAAAGCACGGCGCACATATGAAATACCTGCAGTACCGCATTCTGGCGGAATCAATGAGGGTACAGCTGTTTTTATGTGCATCCGGAATAAATGAAAATATAGGAAATGCATTTACGTGGACCCAGAAGCATGAATCCACATGGGTAAAAGAAGCGGCGGGAGCCATGATAACCGGCAAAGCAGGAAAGCATATTCCGGATGAGATTAATAAAAAAAGCTGGATAGATGACCAGCTTGAGTACCACAAAAAGGCCTTGAAGAGAAATGACGGGAAATTTAAAATAAACGAAAGAACAGCACGGGGCATGCTTATCGCCTCGGTCATATTATTCCTGATTGTTTTTGCATTTGAATTTTTAGCAAAAGGACTTATGACGCATGTGATCGCTGCAGATTTTCCGAAAATATTCCTTTTTCACGAAGGTCAGGAATTTACGGTAAGGTCACTTACAAAAATTCTTCTGGGAGTGATTTCGGCTGTTACTGTATTTTTATCCCACTATTATGACAAACTTTCCTTTGGCAGAAAGACGGAAGACCACGAAAAAATGATGCGTCTTTACCGGGCCGCAGACGAACGTTATGAGGAAAGCGACAAGGAGGAACTGCTGCTTTCGCTTGCAAAGGAAGAGATTATAGAGAACGGGAACTGGATGTCATACTGCAGGGAAAATGCACCGACATTCAACCTGTGATGATTTTATCAGAAGGAGCTTGATACATGGATCTTAAAGAAAGTGCTGTAAGATTTATCCACACAAGATGTGAAGGCCTGGGATATGACCCGGCAGCAGATGCGCGTGAGAAAGCCGAAGGAATATTTCTGGGGACCGGCCTGAAAAAGGGTCAGGTTCCATACGCCATGCAGATGGATACAGACCGCAGGTGCCTGGAAGTGGCCGTTTCCCGCTTCCTGGATTCCGGGACGGCAAAGGATGCATTTGACGTTTATTTCTGCTATATGGAAATCTTCATAGGCAAGTACGGAAAAACGAGGCGGATGATCGAGCAGCTTTCAGAATTTGAAAACAACGGAAGCTCACTTCTTATGAAACACAGAGACCATTATTCGCATTCGGTTTATGTGTTCACTCTGGGTCTGGCAATATTTGAAACAAACACAGAGTACAGGAAAATCTATGCCGGACATTACGGCCTTGAAGAAGGCCCGGATGCAGCTTCCACTGCTCATCATTTCCTGAAGTACTGGGGACTGGCTTCGCTTTTCCACGACATAGGCTACCCGTTTGAAATTCCGTTTGAACAGGTTGCATCTTATTTTGAAGTGGACAATGAAAAACGCGAAGAGCGTCCTTACCTGGCATATCACGGACTCAGTTCGTATACAGGAAAGAGCGCGGAAGTTTTTGCGGAGAATCTGGCAGAAAAGCTTGGAAGCACATATAACTTTGACAGGGATTACATCCTGAAAAAGATAAACGATAAGCCAAGGCATCCGGAGGAATTCAACCATTTCATGGATCATGCATTCTTCAGCGCCTCCGTACTTTATAAACGTCTTTATGAGGACGAGGGCATTCAGCCCGCAAAACCTGACGTTGATGCACTTTGTGCGATACTTATACACAACAGCATGTATAAATTCGTTATCGCGCACTATAAAGACCCGGGCAACATTCCGTTTAAGGCTGAACTTATGCCGCTGGCATACATGCTTATGCTCTGCGATGAGCTGCAGTGCTGGGACCGCACAGCCTACGGAAGGAATTCCCGTCTGGAGCTTCATCCGATGGACTGCCGGTTTGAGTTTGGGGACGGAATCATAAATGCGGCATATATCTATGATGAATCCCAGCGTTTCAAAGAGGCGGGCCTTAAGAAAAAGGCTCCAGGGAAGCCGGCATTTGATGCTGATATAGCAAGTATAGTGGCCTTGGGGCTTGTGGGACTTACTTCTTCAATTCTCTGGGAGGAAAATGAAAGAAGCAAGAAGCGCACATATCTTTCGGACAGCAGCTTCTTAAGCCTGTACAATTTCGCAGTGGCGTTAAACGGCAGATGGCTTCTTAAGGATGAATGGGAGCAGGCAAAAGCAGCCGGTACTTCCAGGGAGTATCTGGATGCAAACATGGAAAGCTTCACGGAGTCCTTTGAAAACCTTTCACTTGAATACAAGCTTTCAAACATCAATCAGGCAAAGAGCTTTGATTACTACCTGAATGAAATAGGTGCATTTTACACGGACCGTCCGGTAGATTTTCCGCTCATGGAGGAATTTTCGGAGAAGGAGTGCAGGCTCATAGGGCCTCTTGAGCACGGCAGATGGCTTAAAGAACATCTGGAAATGGGCTGGAAACACGGAAACTTAAGCGGTGATGAGCGTGAACTGAAGCGGATGCACCGCGATATGATAGATGATTCACTTCTTGTAAAGGGCGAACTGACGCAGGAAGGATGCTCGCTGCACTACAGGATGCTGAATAAAGAAGAGCAGGATAAAGATGTGAAACCGATGAATGCAATGCTGGATCTTCTGAACATCTTTGACGGAGTGAGAGTTTACAGACTGAAATAAATATACTTCTAAAGAAGCATAAACACTAAAAAGGCCGGTTTTCCGGCCTTTTTATGCACATGTTCCGCTGCGATTTCACCGCATCGTTTGGAAACCATATAAGAAACAAGCGGATTGGCTTGATATAAAAAACGTATATGATACAATACTTCTGTATGTCATCCCGTATCTATATGCGGATGTAAATGTTTTCAGCGGGAAACCGCCGGAAAGGGTTGACGGTATATGAGAACTGGAACGATAATCTCTGAGACAGACAGACAGACAGACAGACAGACAGACAGACAGACAGACAGACAGACAATATTTGGAGGCTTTCAATGAATAAGAATAACCGGCTTAAACTCCTCCTTTTAATGTTTGCTATTTTTGTTACGCTGTTTGGTGTCTGTATTTTTGCCCTGATAAACAGTGCCAATCAGCATTTCCTGGATTCTTCCCAAATTATTTCATCACAGATAGGCGGCCTCATAAAGGGCAATGATGATGAGACAGAATCATTAATTGAATCCGTAAAAGAAGACAACATATCAAAAGCAGAAGCATTGGCTTATATCCTTGAGGAAGATGACAGCCTTCAGGAGGATTATGACGAGCTGTGCAAAGTTGCTTCGCTTATGGGAATTGACGAAGTCGATATTTTTGGTAAGGACGGACTGATAGCTTACAGTACCGTGAAGGAATACGTAGGGTTCAGCATTTACAGCGGCGGGCAGGTCAGCTTTTTTGAGCCGATGATGAATGATAAGAGCCTCGAGCTCTGTCAGGATCTTACACCGAACACCAAAGAGGGAAAGCTCATCATGTA
>JAZUFV010000175.1:0-2585 GCA_045640845.1 Lachnospiraceae bacterium | reverse complement strand
GATGGTAGGAAAATTCTATGCCATCAAGAACGAAGGCTCAGTTAAGAAGGGCACCGTCATTTCAACATTATTTGCCATCATCGTAGCAGGAGGATGCTACTTCCTGGGCGGTTTCGGAAGACTTTACAATGTTGATGTTGCAGCAGAAGGCTTTGATGCAGTAATTCCTAACATGCTGTCAACACTTTCACCGATCATTATCGGTATTGTTATAGTGCTGGTACTTTCAGCTTCCATGTCAACTCTTTCATCACTGGTGCTTACAAGCGCTTCAACCATCACGCTGGATTTCATTGCACCGCTGACAAAGAAAAATATGGAAGAAAAGAAGAAAATGCTCATTATGCGTGCATTTATCATCTTCTTTATAATTGTTTCAGCCGTTATCGCTATCTTCCAGGTTTCCTCAAAGAGCCTTTTCATTGCGCAGACAATGGGTGTTTCATGGGGTGCACTGGCAGGAGCATTCCTGGCACCGTTCCTGTATGGACTTTACAGCAAACGCATCAGCAAGGCATCTGTTGCGGTCTGCTTTATCTGGGGATGCGGACTGGAAATATTCCAGCTTCTTGTTTCACTGGGAACCGTGGATATATCAGGAAGCCCGCTGCTTTCATTTGTATTTAAGAACTCCATCTACTCAGGTGTATTTGCCATGGTGATCGGTCTGGTGCTTGTTCCTGTTGTCAGCATGTTTACAAAGAAATTCAGACCTGATAATGTAGAAAATATATTTGAGTGTTATAATGAAAGCAAGACAGTTGGCATTTCAGATAACCTTGGAAAATAAAACTGAATGAAAAACCTTTCTGAAAAAATCACATCCCTTCCCGTTACTGCGGCCCTTACGGTAGATCTGAGGGCCAGGGCCCTGGCGGCAGAGGGCAGAAACATAATCAATTTCAGCGTAGGAGAGCCTGACTTTCCTACGCCTGATTTTGTCTGTACGGCAGGATGTGAGGCAATCAGGAACGGTCATACACGATATACAAACGCTTCGGGAAGTCCGCAGCTGAAAAAGAAAATTGCAGAGTATTATAAGAAAAGATACGGACTGGATTATGAGACCGGAAATATTGCTGTTACAGCCGGCGGAAAGTTTGCCGTTTATGCAGCTGTAACAGCGCTTGTAAATCCCGGAGATGAAGTAATTCTTCCGGCTCCTTACTGGACAAGCTACTATCATATAATCACGCTTGCAGGTGCTGTTCCGGTTATCTGCAATCCGGGTCCGGAGAACGGTTTTAAGTTAACTGCGGATCTGCTGCGTGAAAAGATAAGTCCTAAAACCAAAGCGGTTATTTTAAATAATCCGAACAATCCTTCAGGAGTCGTTTACAGCAGGAGCGAACTGGAAAAGTTCGCAGAGGTCTTCAGGGAAGCTGACCTTTATGTTATTGCAGATGAGATTTACGATCATCTTGTCTATGGCGGGGCGGATTTTGCCTGCGCGGCCTCACTTGATGAGGATATGAAAAAGAGAACGCTCGTGATCAACGGCGTTTCCAAATCCTATGCAATGACAGGGTGGAGGATCGGCTATATACTGGCTG
The DNA here is from genome assembly GCA_045640845.1 of Lachnospiraceae bacterium. GTDB lineage: Bacteria > Bacillota > Clostridia > Lachnospirales > Lachnospiraceae > RGIG5612. The sequence continues at coordinate 1,032 of JAZUFV010000175.1, read as the reverse complement.
AAGAACGCATTATAAAGGTCATTTCCGCTCTTTTAAGCCATACGACGGGTAATCCGAACTCAATCGCTCAGGAAGCCGCGATAACGGCGCTGGAGAACGGAGATGAAGCAGCATCTGAAATGTGCAGGGCATATGAAAAACGCGGCAAAAAACTGGCTGATGCACTCGCGGGATTTGACGGACTGGAATTCGCCGTTCCCGAAGGAGCATTTTACATCATGCCGTGCCTTAAGGGCAGGCTTCTTGAAAAGTTTACGGACGGAGCTGGTTTTGCACTTGCGCTTCTTGAAAAAGCAGGAGTTGCTGTGGTCCCATGTTCTGATTACGGTGTGGAAAGGGGATTCCGTATTTCATATTCGGTATCCGATTCCGAGCTGGAAGAAGGCATTTCAAGGATAACTAATTTTTTATCGGAGATTTATAAGAATGACTGAAAGAAAAATAGCAGGTTCGTATCTTTATATCGCTATACTGGTATTTTTTATTGCCGGAATTCTTCTCGGCATTTTTGTGCCGGGAATGTTTCCGCCTATCTCTTTTCTGGGAGATATTTATGTAAAACTTCTTAAGGTGATCATCATACCGCTTCTTATGGCACAGATCATCGTAAGCATTTACGGAGCAGTAAAGTCTTTTGCGGGAAGGATAATCAGAACGATAGTGCTGTTTATCATCATGTTTGTTGTATCTTTCCTTATAACGGCTCTTATCCTTGCAATAATAAGGCCGGGAGACGGTATTAACCTTTTCGGCGATGAATGGACAGGAGATCTTGCAGCTGCAACCGTTGCAGATTTCTTCAAAAACATTTTTACTGACAATATAATTGCTTCAATGAGTACCAACGCAATATTGCCGTGCATTCTTTTCGCATTTGTTTTCGGAATTGCCGCAGCAAAAGTCAAGGCGGAAAAAACAATAGGCGTATGTGAGGAAATAAGCAGGGTATTCTCTAAAATACTGGAATACTTTATGTGGTTCACTCCTATAGGCGTATTTGCCCTGATGGGAAATGCCATAGCCGGATACGGG
>JAZUFV010000174.1:0-15242 GCA_045640845.1 Lachnospiraceae bacterium | reverse complement strand
GACCGCTTGGCCTCCGACTTTTTTACGGATGCCATGTTTTACCTCCGTTCTGTATCAGATCAATCTTCCTCTTCGTCTTCCTCAGCGGAAGCCTCACTTTCCGTTGTTTCTGTTTCCTTTGCAGTGCTTACCCCCGCCTTTGAAGGATGCTTTTCCTCCACCTTTCCGCCGGTACCGTAGCCGTAATCAAATCCCCAGGCCGGTGCCATCTGATGATAAACATCAAGCCTTGAACTTCCGTTCCAGCCAAGGAACCCGCCCGTAAGGCCTGCATCATAAAGTGCCTGGGCCTGGGCTGAGAAATACGGAACATCGCACTTAATTGTCGGATTCCACCATGGAACGCCGTAGCAGGTAAGCCAGGTTCGTACCAGAGCCGGTGTGGCAATTTCTGTCTGTCTTGCAGCAGCGCGGCATGCCCAGTCATAAACTGTCTGGTAAGGGTCGCTCCAGGTATCCACGGTGAAACCGAAATGGTCTGTATACGGCATGGCGCTTATGGCATCAACCACATTTGAGATTGCCGGGAAGTACTGGCCGTATGCTGAAACATATGTACCTGCGCACTCGGCAAAAACATCGGCCGAAACGTACACGCCCTTCTGGTGGATCATGTCGCAGGCATAGATCAGGAAATTCTGGATAGCCTCGCATTTTTCCTCATCATAAACATTCTTGAAATCAGTACCTCCGTTTTCCGACATCTTGAATGATTCCTCCGGGAAACGGACATAGTCAAACTGTATCTCGTTCGGCTGATATCTTTCTATCGATTCGAGAGCCAAACGCACATTGTAATACCAGACATCCCTTGAAAATCCGGAAGGCCAGAGCTGTGTGGCTGATGATGAATCAATGCAGCATTCAGGATGATCTTTTGCATAAAACAGATCATTAAATACAACTATACGGAAAATGAGATACATCCCAGCATCTTTGATTTTTTTAACTACCGACTGTACAGATTCATCAGGATACGCGACATTTGCAGCCGATGTTTTTGACAGTTCGTCTGCACACTTGAATGATGTACATAAAACAGCGTCCTTTAATTCTGCACCATCCTTTATATCCAAAACTATCGCATTTACCCCGTTGGTTTTAGCAATTTCAAGATATTCATCTATATCGTCAAGTCTTTTGAAGCTAATATAAAGACAACGGGCATCGTCCAGCAGCTTGTTGTCAGGGAAATCCGGTTTTTCGCGCGGGAACCAGTCAAGATCAGCTGCCGTTCCTCCGTGGAGATCGGAACCGCCGAATACTCTGTCCTTATGAATGGCGTATATTTCTTCATTGATGGCATCAGCTTCCTTCTGGCTGTCCACAAGGTATTTCCCAAAGACCCACCCTTTTGTGCCGTCTTCGCAGCTGATCTCATACATATTTATGCTGCCGTCAGGAAGAAGTTCATCATAACCCGTAACCTCGAAACGGGTTCCCTTCCTGATGAATCCGGCAATTTCCGGTCCTTCATAGTTTTCATAAACCGTACATGAAGACCTTGCCCATTTTTCAGTTTCCTGAATGATGGCATCTTTATTTTTAACCAGGCTGGTCTCGTTTACATAAAACGTTTCATCACCGTACTTTACAACACGGTATGTCCTGCCGTTTTCGGTATAGGTTTCGTCAGTAAGAACCACCTCTGCTCCGCGGGTGATCTTTCCGTCCACCCTGAACAGACGGCGTTCGTAGTCGTCGTAATAATAAATATCTGCACTTGCTGAATGTCCTGCGAGATAGCGGACGTTTGGAGAATTCTGTTTTGAAACTTTTTTGACTATTAAGATTACGGCCACCGCTACTGCCGCAGCCACAACAACACCCAGGAGAACCTTAAGTAATCCCTTTAAGAGCCTGCGTCTCTTCAGTTTTCTGGTTCTCCTGGATGGTGCCATATTTATCAGTCAGTATAGTTATCGAAATAACCCTGAATATAGATGAATGGTGTGCCCTTGTCGCCTGAGCCGCTTGTAAGGTCTGCAAGTGAACCCAGAAGGTCGGTCAGCTGACGAGGTGTGGTTCCTTCAGTTGCCATTGTTCCCTTAAGGTCAGCGTCTTTTTCCTTGATAGCCTGAATCATGGCCTCTTTGAGCTCATCGCCCCTGAGGTCTGCAAACTGGTTGTCAGCAAGGAATTTCAGCTTAAGCTCGTTAGGAGTTCCCACAAGGCCGCTTGTATATCCCGGCGAAACAACAGGATCTGCAAGTTCCCAGATCTTTCCTACAGGATCCTTGAATGCGCCGTCACCATAAACCATGACTTCGATCGTCTTTCCTGTCTGAGCTTTGATATCAGCCTGAACGCCCTCAACAAACTCCTGGCAGTTGATAGGGAAAAGCTTGATTGAATCTTCTGTTGCCTTGTTTGAGCCTAAAAGGCCGTAATCAGGGTTGAAGCCTGATCCGTCAACAGGTGCGTTAAGGATATCGTCCATTCCAAGGACGATCCTTGCTCCGGCTGCCTTAAGCAGCCTCTTTGAACGGGCTCTTGTGTGAATGTCGCAGCAAAGTACGCAGTCTGTGTAATCCAGGATCTTGCGTACATCGTTTGCGAAAACGATCTGAGCCTCAGCTCCGGCCTCTTCAATGAGGCCCTTATAATAATTGACGTAATCAACGTCTGTGAATGTGTGTCTTGACTTACCGAATAAACCCTCAAATTCTTCCTGTGACAGAACGTCGGAATACGGATTGATTCCGCGCTCATCCAGTTTGTCGATGTCGATAAGGTGATTGCCGACCTCGTCGCTCGGATAACTGAGCATCAGAACGACCTTCTTGCAGCCTTTAGCGATTCCTCTTAAACAGATGGCAAATCTGTTACGGGAAAGGATAGGGAAAACTACGCCCAGTGTCTCTCCGCCGAATTTGGCGCGGACATCTGCTGCCAGCTGGTCAACAGTAGCGTAGTTTTTTTCGGAACGAGCCAAGATGGATTCTGTTACTGCGAGCACATCTTTACGGCCGATTTCGAATTCGCCGTTATTAACGCAGTCCATAACAACATCAACAACGATTTTTCTGAGATCATCGCCTTCTTTAACGATAGGTCCGCGCAGTCCTCTTGAGATTGTTCCAACTCTTCTCTGCATTTTCTTTCTCCTAAAAATAGATTCGTGCCAATAAAAGCACCGAAATATTTTATCACAAAAAGAGCAGGTTTTCTATTTTTTTATGGAATAAAATTCAATATGATTCCGCTGAGTGCGGCGCAAAGATAAAGGACAGCCACAATGAGGAAGCATTCCTTTTTATTGCGGTTCATCCTGAACAGGACAATAAGTCCGAGGCCGGCTCCTGAAGAGAGTCCGGCAACTGCCGATGCAAAACTTAAACTGCCTGAAATATACAGTTCCGTAAAAAGGACCGAAACTGCGCAGTTTGGTATGAGTCCCACCAGGGCAGTTATAAACGGCTGGAAGAAGAAGTTTCCGCCGATGAAGGCGGCCAGTTCTTCCGCACCTACCACTTCAATAAGCACATTGAGGACAAAGCATATGACAAATATCCAGATGACCATTTTTAAGGTATGGATAATTGCCGGTTTGAGTATTCCTTCGCTTTCCTGGCAGCCGCAGTTTTCGTCCTGGCAGATATCACCTATGCCGTGTCTGTTTCTGTGCCTCCTGAAAATAAAGTTTATGAGATATCCGAAAATGATACCCTCCAGGAACTTGACCAGAAGGAGCTTCCAGACTGAGCTTACAGCTTCAGGATGGCTGAGAAGTATCAGAAGCGCTTCATCCGATGTTGCCATAAATACAGCGATAAGCGTTCCCATTTCAATTATTCCGCCGGCAAACATATTGCTCATAAGTGCAGAAAATCCGCACTGCGGAACAAGCCCCATCCCTGATGCCACCAATGGCCCAAAATATTTCTTTTTGCTGAACAGCTTACCCGCAAGGATCTCGGAATGATGCTCGATTGCCTCCATAAAAATGTAGGCGACAAAAAGAAACGGCAATGCTCTTGCCGTATCAAGAAGTGCATCTAGTAGTGAGTCAAGGATAAGCTGCATAGGCTGTTCTGTCCGGAAGGCCCGTGCCCATCTTAAAGGGCCGGGCTCCGGGTAGTGGTTTATTTTATAGGGTCTCCGTTGCTGTCAAAAAGCGGAAGCGGCTCGAGGAATGTGATGTCGCTGCGCTCTGCTGCCTTGCCCTCCGCAAGTATGGCAAGTTTTGCAACGATATTTCCGCCTGCTTCATTGACCAGCTTTTCAACTCCGGCAAGTGATTCGCCTGTTGAGATGACATCGTCGATTATGCAGACGCGCTTTCCCTTAAGCTTGGCTGCATCCTCTCCTGAAAGATAAAGATGCTGGGTTCCTGCTGTTGTAATGCTCTGAACTTCTGTCGAAAAAGCATCCTTCATGTAGAGTTTCATTTTCTTGCGGGCAATGAGGTAATCATTCATTCCGCACTGTTTTGCGATCTCATAAATAAGCGGGATAGACTTTGCTTCCGGCGCAATGAGAACGTCAAATTCAGGTGCCTTTTCAAGAAGTGCCTTTGCACATGCCTCGGTCAGTTCAACATCTCCGAAGATAACAAAACCTGCTATTACAAGTCCGCCCGGGCCTTCGCAGATAGGAAGCTGTCTTTTAAGGCCTGCTATTGTCATCTCATAATATTCTTTCATTTTCCGGTCCTTTCAGGCAATTATTTGTGTGCCTTAAGTGCTAATATTTTTTCAACTGCAGGATCGATAGCGCTGTTATCGATTTCTTCAAAACGTCCCTCATCAGCAAGCGCTGCCAGCTCCGGATTAAGAGGCATCTTTCCGAGTACAGGTATGCCGATTTCGCCTGCGATCTCATCTATGCTGCTCTCACCGAAAACGTTTATCTTCTTTCCGCAGTCAGGGCAGAGAAGATAGCTGAAGTTTTCAACAATTCCCAGTACTTTAACCTTCATGGTTCCTGCCATGTTATATGCCTTTTTAACGATCATGTTAACCAGGCTCTGAGGTGAGGTTACTATGATAACACCCTCCACAGGAAGACTCTGGAAAACTGTCATAGGAACATCGCCTGTTCCCGGACGCATATCAACCAGGAGATAATCAAGCTCGCCCCAGCATACATCTTTCCAGAACTGCTTAACAACTCCGGCAAGTACAGGACCTCTCCAGAGTACCGGTGTCTCTTCGCTTTCAAGAAGCATGTTTATGCTCATGATCCTGATGCCGCTTTCTGTTTTTCCAGGGAATATTCCGTCATCACAGCCTGATACTTCATTTGTCATTCCGAACATTTTCTGGATTGAAGGTCCGGTTATATCTGCATCAAGGATTCCCACTTTATAGCCTTTTTTTGCAAGCTGTACTGCAAGTGAACCTGTGACAAAGCTTTTTCCTACTCCGCCTTTTCCGCTCACGATGCCGATAACGTGCTTGATGCTGCTCTGCTTGTTCATTGGCTCAATGAGGTCTTCAGGTTTCATATGGCTCGGGCAGTTTCCCGCACTTGCGCATGATGCACAGTCAGATGGACTGCAGCCCTGCTGTAATTCTTTTTCGTCTGCCATTTCTATATTCCTTTCTGAATCAGATTTTCTTGTTATTACCCGCATCATGCCGTGTACCGGCGCGAGCGAGGAGGCTTATCCGGATAATCACCGCAGCGGGAGCCGGCTCCCGTTATTTTGTTAATAATAGCATTATCTTATTGCTGCGTTCAATAAATTTCGACATTTCATCGTTAGAAAGCGGTCCGTTAGCAAGGCATGCCAGGTCATAAAGCTGCTCAAGCACAGTCTCCGCATTCTCACCTTCAGGATTTTCAAGCACAAACTTCACCAGATCATTGTTCGCGTTCAGTACCAGTGTGCCCGGGTCTTTGAACTGGTCAATGTTTTCCGCCATGCCCATCTGGCGCATCATCTCCTCCATGCGCTTGCTCTCTTCAGAAACTGTAAGTACTGATGAAGTTGCTGCATTCTTCAGGTTCTGTACCTTAACATTCAGTCTGTCTTTTCCCAGGGCTTTACGGAGTTTTTCCTGAATGGTTTCGGCCTGTTTGTCCAGAGCTTCCTGATCGGCCTTTGATGTGCGCTTTGTGAATACCTTATCAAGCTCGGCATCCACGCGGATGAAGTGAAGATTCTCGTTCTTGCTCTCAACATGGCCGATGTAGCCTGAGTCAATGACGAGATCCATATAAAATGCATCCAGCTTTGACTTTTTAAACATCTCAACATACTGACCCTGAGCAACGCGGCTGCTGATATAGAACACGGTGTTCTCATGCTTTTCCTTGTTCTCCTCAAGACATTCCGCAAGGGTCAGATACTTGTCGTCATAGTTTTTGTAAAGAACGTACTCATCCATCTTCTCTGCAAACTTCTCGTCACGGATGCAGCCGTACTTGATGAACGGATTGATATCATCCCAGTACTTCTCGTAATTTTCCTTATCGGTCTTGTACATGCCTGAGAGCTTATCAGCAACCTTCTTTGTGATGTAATCAGAGATTTTGTTTACAAAACCGTCATTCTGAAGAGCACTTCTTGAAACATTCAGAGGAAGGTCAGGACAATCGATCACGCCCTTGAGGAGCATAAGGAACTCAGGGATCACTTCTTTAATGTTGTCGGCGATGAACACCTGATTATTGTAAAGCTTGATGGTGCCTTCGATGGTATCGTACTGGTTCTTAAGCTGCGGGAAGTAAAGTATTCCCTTCAGGTTGAACGGATAGTCCATGTTCAGGTGGATCCAGAACAGAGGATCCCTGTAATCATTAAAGACCTTGCGGTAAAAATCTTTATACTCCTCTTCGGTACAGTCGTTCGGATGCTTTGTCCAGAGAGGATGTATATCATTTACAGGCTTCGGCTCCTCCGGTTCCTTCGGTGCTTCTGTGCCCTCGGCCGGCTTATCCTCTGTAAGGAATTTGTCTGTATTTACGAAATAAATCTCAACCGGCATGAATGAGCAGTACTTGTTAAGCACTTCTTTCACGCGGTACTCGTTTGAATACTCATAGCAGTTCTCGTTGAGATAAAGTGTGATCTCTGTTCCCACAACATCGCGGTCGGATTCCTCCATCTCAAACTCTGTGCCGCCGTCGCATTCCCAGTAAACTGCCTTAGCGCCCGGCTGGTATGAAAGTGTCTCAATGCTTACGCGGTCTGCAACCATAAATGCCGAGTAAAAGCCCAGTCCGAAGTGGCCTATGATCTGGTCTTCACTGGCCTTGTCCTTGTACTTTTCAATAAAGTCTGTTGCACCTGAGAATGCTATCTGATTGATATATTCCTTAACCTCATCGGCTGTCATTCCTATTCCGTTATCGATGAATTTCAGCGTCTTTTTGGTAGGATTTGCAACAACCTGGATTTCAAGTTTTGTATTCTCCGGGAACTTATATTCACCCATAACTTCCAGCTTTTTAAGCTTTGTGATGGCATCGCAGCCGTTTGATACAAGCTCACGGATAAAAATATCCTGATCTGAATACAGCCACTTTTTGATTATCGGGAATATGTTTTCACTGTTGATTGATAAACTGCCTTTTTCTGTGCTCAATTTTTATCACCTCTTGTGTAAAGTTTTTGTTTTTAAACGAAATGGGGCGCAAACAGTTCACCCCATGCATTTATTTTATATTTGCAGGCCATAAAAGTCAATATAAAATTAGCACTCTTGTTGTTAGAGTGCTAATCACGCGTTTTTAATCAAGGTTAATGTGCGATGACAGACAACAATCTTCATCTTGCAATTGAAAATCCGGCGAAGATGTGATAACTTAATTTAGCTTGCTTCTATAGCTCAGTCGGTAGAGCACTTCACTCGTAATGAAGGGGTCTGGGGTTCGAGTCCCCATAGGAGCTTTTGAAAAGAATGTAGAGTTTACAAGGAAAACTGAGGTTTTTATGGCCTCAGTTTTTTGTCTTATATTTTCAGAAATACCGAGTTTGGGAAACTTTTATTATTTTTCCCGGATGACAGGGCGAGAACGATGCATATCCGGTGTCAGGAAAATTCTCTAACATTGGGTATGTCAATGTTAGAGCGTCGCTCTAACACTGGATATGCTGATGTTAGAGAATTTGCCGGAACGGGCAGATTTACAGCTTTACCAGAATGACCATATCCTGATACCCGTTTTCTTTGATGAAGCCGAGGTCGGCTTCCATTATCTTCTGCGCCCTGCTGATGTGCTCACCTTCCCGTACAAGGACTTCAAAGCCTTTCCCGCCAAGTTTTACCGTATCTATTCCCACGTGGATCAGATATTCATCGCCCTCAGCGGAACGGATGGTAACGGCATGTCCGGTTTCGGCTATTGCAGCAATTGTTCCGTCGCAAGGCGAGAAAATGCTTCCGTTTTCAGGGCGGATTGCTATGCATTTTCCAAGCTGCCCGGAAGAAAATACAGGATCCGGGATCTCGTCCATCAAAACAAGTTCGCCATCGGCCGGAGCTGATACCGGGCGTGAAGCTTCCACAGGTACGCGCCCCTGTTCTGCCTCTCTTTCAGCAAGAGCCGCTTCGGCTTTTGCTGCGTTTATCCTGGTCTGCTTTACCTTTGAAACCGGAACAGACAGTTCATCGACTCCGGCTGCAATCAGCCTCTCTATCACATCAGGGTCGGCGGCTATCTGCCCGCAGATCCCGGTCGGCACGTTATTAGTATGCCCTTCACGGATCGTGTTTTCTATCATCCTGAGGACTGCTTCATGATGTGCGTCAAAATATCTGTCAAGCCCCTGTGCCTCCCTGTCCAGCGCAAGCGTATACTGGGTCAGGTCGTTGGTGCCTATGCTGAAAAAAGCGGCCTTCTTTGAAAGAATATCTGCGGTGATGACCGCTGCCGGTGTCTCTATCATGATTCCGAACTCAGGCATTTTATAAGGAATGCCTTCTTTTTCCAGCTCAGCTGCCGCTGCTTCCATGCATTTTTTTATTTCATCAATTTCCCAATCTGAAGCAATCATTGGAGACATTACTTTCAGATTGCCGCATGCTCCTGCGCGAAGAAGGGCACGGAGCTGCTCTGCAAATATTTTCTTCTTTTCAAGGGACACCCTGGCGCCGCGAAGTCCGAGCGCAGGATTTGGCTCATCCGGTATGGCAAGCCAGTCAACCTTTTTGTCCGAGCCGATATCCATTGTACGGATTATGACTTCCTTATCGCCCATTGCTTCAAGCACGGATTTATAAGCCCTGTACTGTTCTTCCTCCGAAGGAGCCTCTTCTTTCCCCAGGAACAGGAACTCAGACCTGAAAAGCCCGACTCCGTCTGCTCCCGACTCTATCAGCTTCGGTATATCTTCAGGGCCTGCTATGTTGGCATATATCTTTGTCCTGCATACAGTTTCTGCCTCCGGCTCAGCCGGTTTTCTTTCTGATTGCATGCGGTTCATGCGCTCTTTTGCCTCTGACATCTTTTCTTCATCAGGATTTATCGTCAGCTTTTCACCGTCTATGATGATATAGCTGCCTTCCTCAAGAGCATCCAGTGCCTCGGCGTTACCATAGATATACGGTATCTCCAGATTGCCTGCAAGGATCGAAAGATGTGAATTAGGTGAACCCTTGTCGGTTATGACTCCTCCCACAAGACTGCTGTCAAATGAAGTCATCCGGGCAGGGCTTATATCCGGAGCCGCAATAGCAGACAGCTCCAAAAGCCCGGTATCCGCCGTTCCTCTCATTTCAGCTATAAGCTGCTCTCCGACTCCTTTTATGTCCGATGACCTTGCCCGGAGATACTCAGAGTCTGCCTCTTCCATTTTCTTTGCATACTCGCTGCTTTTGGTTTTTACGGCATATTCTGCATTGCATTTTTCGCTGCGGATAAGCTGTTTTATTTCTTCCGTAAATGTCTCGTCGTCAAGCATCATGCTGACGGTTTCCATTACTTCTGAATTTTCTTTCAAAGCAGAAGGTTTATTCACTTTCTGCTTTATTTTTTCTATAGCCAGATCAAGCTTTTCGGTTTCTTTTTCCGGATCTGCAGGCAGTTTTTTTATAATCTCACTGGAAACAGAGACAATATGAACAGGTCCTGCATAAAAACCTTTTTGTGCCACATGGCAAATGTATTCTTTCATATTTTCCCTCTTATAATCTTTCTTCCATAAATTTTCCGACTTCTTTCAGCGCTTCAGCCGCACCGGGTCCCTCCGCCCTGCATATAAGGCTGCTACCCTGAACAGCACCCAGTGACATCATCTGCATCACGCTTCCGTTCTCGGCACTGCGCCCGCCGCATTCAATCACGAAACGGCAGTCATATTTTTTTATGATTTTTGCTATCTCTCCCGCAGGTCTTGCGTGGATTCCGAGCGGATCTTTTATTATATGGGTAAATTCGTTTGTCTCCGGAAGAAACGGGGCCTCAAAGCTTACCAAATCCCCATGCTTAACCATTCTGCACGGAGCAATGTCCGGCTCTTCCTTTCCGGCCGGTGTTTCTGCCGCTTCTCCTCCTTTGCCTGCATCTTCTTCGGACATTTTTTGCGCAGCCGGTGCAGCTTCATCTGCCTTTACGAAGATGTTTGTAATAATAAAACTCATGACATAACTGATAAGAAGACCTATAAGATATCCGACAATGCTTATGACCGGACCATGAGGCCCCTGCGTCATTACAAATATTCCAAGCAGCCCGGAAGGCCCCCAGGTTGTTGATGCAACCTGCAGAAGCATTACAAATGCTCCGCCGAAGCCGGCTCCCAGTCCCGCAGTTATAAAAGGTTTCCCCAAAGGAAGTGTTACTCCGTATATAAGCGGCTCTCCCACTCCCAGAAGCCCTGCAGGAAGTGCACCTCTGATCACCGAAACCAGCCGCGCGTTATTCTTCTGTTTTGCTTTTCTCATTAAGGCAATAGCTGCTCCAACCTGTCCGGCCCCGGCCATGGCAAGTGCCGGATAGAGCGTGATATATCCAATTTCCTGAAGCTGCACGGAATACAGTGCAACCATTCCGTGATGCATTCCTGCCGCAACCAAAGGCAGGAACACTGCGGATGCCAGATACCCGGTGATTATCCTGATAACCGGACTTTCTGCCATGCAGGCCTTTCCGAATGCCCAGACGATACCTGATGAAACATATCCAAACAGCGGCATAATTATCAGAATGTAAGGTATTGAAACCACTATCAGTGACAGCAGCGGTGTAAATACAACATCCAGACTGTCCGGCATGATTTTCCTGATTTTCTTTTCTATAAAAGAAAGAACCAGCACTCCGGCTATTACGGCCAGAACTCCGCCCCTTCCTGTTCTCAGGACTGACTGCAGAGGCTCCGTTTCGTTATAAAGACCCAGCGTCCTGGCAATCGTATTGATTCCGTCAAGCGAAGTGATAAGTCCCAGCATTCCTCCCAGAATAGGTGTTGCTCCGAAGCGCTCGGCTCCGCGGTACCCGGCCCAGGCCGTGATATATGTCATAAATGAAGCGTTTATAAGTGAAAGAAGAGTATATACTGTGTTCCACATAGGGATGTCCGCATAATTTGGAACCAGCTGTGTAAGAAGCGATGCAAAACCGGCACAGAGTCCGGCTGCTATCACGCCAGGAATCATCGGAACAAAAATGTCTCCTATGATCTTGAGGCATGATTTAAGCTTGTTTTCCTTCTGCCCTGCCCTTAGGTTTTTCTTGTTCTGCTTCCAGTCATCTCCGGCTTCCTGCCCGTTGCTGTCTGCAGCAGATGAAAGTCCCATATCATGGCAGATATCAGCATATTTTCTGCTCTTCCCGGGCCCTACAACAATCTCGTACGAGCAATTTCTGTCATGAACAAGACCCAGTACGTCTGCCATTTCCTTAAGGCCGGCCTCATTGACCGGAGATTCTTCTTTCGTGACAACCCGCAGTCTGGTCATGCAGTTTGTGACCGAAACTATATTCCGGTTTCCTCCCAGATAATCAATAATCTGTTTTACGTTTTCTTTTGCGATCATTTTTTCCGATTCCTGTTTATACTCATCATTTTAGTTGTGAGATATCGACTTGATTTTTGAATACCTGATCTGCTGCGTTTTATACAGGCTGAAGTTTGCTGAAAGCACATATGATATTGCACAGGCCAGAAGCAGATAGCCGATATTATCAAGTCCGAAAAGTTCTGCGGCAATAATGGCTGCTGCCAGAGGGCTGTTCACCATTCCGCTGAACAGTGCGCCCAGGCCTATTACGGCGCAGAAGCCCGGGTCAAGCCCCACCACTGTTCCGAAAAAGCATCCAAAGAGCGCACCTATGCTCAATGTAGGCACTATTTCACCGCCCTTGAAACCGCATCCTACGGTTATGACCGTAAACAAAATTTTAATAAGGAATGACCACCAGCGGGCATCGCCGGCCACAGCAGCCTGGATCAGGTTCATTCCGGCTCCGTTGAAATCCTGATTTCCCATCAGCAGCGTAAGACCCAACACGGCTGCCGCTCCGACCACAACTCTTAAGAAAGTATTCGGAAAAATTTTTTCAAGCAGGTGCTCGCCCTTTTTAAGAGCCACGCAGAATCCGATGGAAAGCCCTGCCGCCAGGATTGCAAGCAGCATTGTCCACCCGATGCTTTTTACTGAAAACTCAGGTGTGATGATTTCCGCAAAAACTGTCTGCTCAGCACCAAGAAGCTGTGAAAGCATATATGCGCTGAAAGATGCGCAGATGCTTGAAAGAAACCCTGAATAATGAAAATGCCCTATGCTTATCACTTCTACGGCAAAAATTGCCGCGCCTATAGGCGTCTGGAACATTGCCGAAAAAACTGCGCTTATTCCGCACATAGTGACTATTTTCAGGTCATCTGAATCAAGCTTCAGAAGCTTTCCCAGGTTATAGCTGAGGCTCCCGCCCAGCTGAATTGCCGCGCCTTCCCTGCCTGCGCTTCCACCGACAAACTGGGTTATTACGGTCGCAATAAAGACAAGCGGTGCCATTATCAGTCTGATAGGCTTCCCGCAGTTTGCGGAATCTATAACCTGGTCAGTCGTTATGGGACTTTTTGTCAGAAAATATAAAAGTGCGATAAGAAGTCCGCCCACCGGGAGCAGATATATTATCCACGGGTTTGCCGTTCGGACCCCGGTGACGAATGAAATACAGTGGTGAAAAACAGTCCCGGCAAAGCCGCAGATTATTCCGATTCCCACGCCTATGGCCAGCCACTTAACAAAGGCCAGCAAAAAATCTGTATATTTGTTTTCCTGCATTCTCATGTGTACCCCCGTTCTGGAAAACTTTCTGTCTGCCGGTTATTCTACCATATTTCCCGTCAAAAAAACGCAGCTGTGTATAAATAAAAACCATACTGTCTTAAGCTTTGCGCCGGATGTTCATACTCAGTTGACTTTTTCCCCTCACGGTGTTAAAACCAATAGCCGAATAAAAACAAGTTAAAAGGAGTTTCCATGAAAAGAATAATATCAATTTTACTTGCATCATTTATGGTCATCTGTGCGCTTTCCGGCTGCGATAATTCTTCAGCATTAAAGGTCATGGTTGAGGGAGCCATATTCGGCGGAAACAATGATGATGTAATCGAGGCTGAAATCAGTTTTGATGCCGGCCGGCTTTCTAAAAAAGATAACACAAAGTATGACAAGGATCTGGCTGCTGCCTGCGCACTGCTTTCAGCTGACAGCTACTTCCGCGAAAAAGATATTGAAAAAGGCTCTGTCAACAGGGTAATTCCTGCATCCAAACTGTCTGAAAAAGAAGCTGCCGATGCAGCATATGAACCTACCGGGCTGCTTAAACTGCTTGGATTTACCGAGACCGAGCACATAGAATCATACAAGGCAAAAGAATACGAATTCGACTCCAATGACAGCACCACGCTTAACCTGGGATATATGACAGACGGTTCCAACGACATATACGCCGTTGTTATCCGCGGCTGCTTCTCAGCCGGTGAATGGGAAAGCTCGTTCGATCCGGGTGCTGCCGGTGAGGACTATGAAAAGCTTACAGGTGAGCATCCTGAATGGCAGGACAAAGATATCTTCAAGGGTTATGACATAGCTCTTAACAGAACGATGGAATTCGTAGAAGAATTCACTGAAAAGCACGGCAGCGCGGATGCTCCGGATATTTTTCTGATTACCGGACACTCCCGCGGAGGATCGCTGGCCAATGTTCTGGGTGCCATATACGAAAAGGAAGGAAAGGGCAAAACCTTCACCTACACGTTTAATGCAATGGCTATTAACACATCGGCTGCTGAAGGTGTGCAGACAGTTTTCAATGTTTTTGACAGCAACGATTTCTATGTTGACCTTCTGCCGTTCGCAAATGAAAGGCCGGTTCGTTTCGGAACAGACATAACTGCCGATATAAGCGGCTCAATAAGCATCAAAAAGGCAATTGCCAACCTTAAGAACCGCGACGATTACACCTGCGCTGCACCTGAAATCCATGAAAAGTACGAGGTTCTCTTTGGGGAGATGTTCCCGGACAGAGCGTCTGTATATGAAAAGAAAGCCCTGACATTTTCTTTCGACAATAAGGATGATGCTCAGAAGGCAGCTGATGAATTCAAATCATTTATCTCAGCCGACAGCGGACTTAATCTGGAAGCATTTTACAGTGTGGGTGATGTGTCAGCCGCATCAGACGGCAAAGCTGAATTTACTGTGGAATACTGCGGTGCCGCAGTCCTTCGCAGCTTTTCAAAAATACTGGCCTACGGTGAAAGTGCATACGGCGCAGTGATCGCTCTTTTTGCAGGCGATGAAAAAGTCTGTGAAGCATCTGACCTGCTTTTTGAAAACCTTGCTTCATTCAACGCAGGCCATCTTATGGCAAACAGCTATATCATGGCGAAGAAGAGCAACTAACCGGCGTAAGTTTTCCAAAAATACAACCGAAACCATAGGGGCCGTCGCATTAAGCGGCGGTCCTGTTTTTTACCACATTATCAGAAAAGAAGATGAAAATATAGTAAAAGAAAATAACCGTAAAGATTGCTGATTTTAAAGCTTTTTTACGGTTTCGGACAGAAAAACCACTTCAACCCAAAGAGGGCCGCCGCTTAATGCGGCAGCCCCGTTCATCATAAAATAGTCATTTTTCTAAAAATCATTTGACTTCTTGTCTGTATTACATCACAATATTCTCAACACATTCGTGTTTGGGGCAAATGCCCTGTCTGGCAGTTTCTGCCGGCTTTTCAATCTTATTTTATTTTGTTGGCAGATAACGGAATTTCTGGCTGTTTGAAGGCTATAAGTTTCCGCTCTGCCGGAAAGGAGCATTTATGCGAAAAACTTATG
>JAZUFV010000173.1:0-7349 GCA_045640845.1 Lachnospiraceae bacterium | reverse complement strand
TCAGACGGAGCCTGCGGCGTTTCAGGCCAGTTTTCAACTGATTCGCCGTTCTTGATCTTTTCTGTATAGATTTCAGTTCCGTCAGCATCAAGGAAGGTTACATTAACATTGATCGGAATGATCTTTATGACTGCAGCACTTTCGTCTTCATAATCAGCAGGATCCCACTCTTCAGGGTCATAGCGGTAACCATCGGCAAGGGTGACCGTATTGCCTGAACCATAGTATATTCCGGCCAGTCCGCAGTTTGATGTAAATGTGCCGCCGCTCAGCCGGATAGTGCTGTCCTGAGCATACATTCCGTTGTAGGACAGGCCCGGGGTTGAATATGTGGATGTGAAGGTACCGCCGCTTATCGTGACATCTGCGCCCAAAAGGTACAGCGCATTATGAGGTGCGCTGATATCGCCGCCCGTGATGATCAGGGTTCCGGAAAAATCGTCAATACCGTCACCGATTTCTGAAGCCAGAGTACCACCGTTGATAGTCACAGTGGTGTTTTCTTCTGCCATGGAGATGATATCATCATTGGCAGTAAATTCACCGTCATCAATAGTTAAGGACCCTGCCTGTATTAAACTATGGGTCAGGTACACATCGGTCGTATATTTACCGCCGGTAAACTTTACCGGGCCTCCGCCTATCTGGTAAATGATGGCGTCGCTTTCATATGTGCCGCCTGCAAACTCCGCAGAAGCGCTTTCCTTTGTCAGATAAATAATGCCTTCGGAGCTGATGTATTCACCGTCGTTGAATACGGCATTGCTGTTCTTATTCATGTATGCGACCAGAACTCCGTCAGATTCGTAGCTGCCGCCGTTGAATGTGATACTGCTGTCTCCATACATATTGTAGACGGTGCAGACATCAGTGTAAGAGTCGGCGTTATTAAATACTACCGTAGCTTTATCATCCATTGCGAAGATGAACATATTAATATCAAAGGTTCCGTTTTCTACGATAACATCTCCCAGATTTCCATATATGAAAATTGAAAGCTCTACTCCCGCCTTGCACCGGATCCCTTCGCCTGCGGTGGAAGTGATCGTCAGCGTGCCGACATTATATGGGAAGACTGCTTCTTCGCCGGCATATGCTATTGTGGATGAGATCTCAGCATTAACCAGATTGAGGCCGGCATCTCTGTCAACATTCATGAAAGGTGTCTCGACAGTTAAAAGGTTCCCGCCAAAATCAATGGTGATATTCTTTTCGCTCAGGATAAAAGGAGCGGATTCATCCCATGTCACATCCCGAAGAAGGGTGATAGTATCGCCGTCTTCTGACGCTGCAAGGGCTTCCTTAAGCGTTGGGTAAGCGGTGCCGTCGATCTTTGCTTCATCAGTGCCTGCAAAGGCAGTTATTGAAAACAAGGTGATCATCAGGCAGAACACTGCCAGAAACGGAAGTATAAATCTTGCTTTACTTTTCATCATAAAATCTCCGATGTTTTTGTTCAGTCTTTTTTCTGCTTTTTATTTCTTGCTGCGCAGATTGTTGTGATACCTGCGGCTGCCATAAGGGCAATAAGCCATCCGGTCATATCTGCCCTGTCGCCTGTCTGCGGATTGTCAGGGGTGGTAGGCTCTTCCGGTGTTTCCGGTTCGGTCGGGTCAGTTGACTCAGGCTCTGTCGGCTCCGGCTCATCCGGTGTAAATGTCCAACTGCCTGAGATGGTGGTATCTTCTGTTATTTCAAACTCATCCTTATCCCAGCCTGAGAAAGCCCATGTGCCTTTAACTGTTTTTCCGGTCTTGCTGTCTTTGGCTTCGCCTTCGAAGCTTTCAGGGAAGCTTACAGGAGTTACTTTCTCACTTGGGAGATAATATTTATCATCCACGGGAACAGGATATTCTTCAGGCATGCCGTAAGTTCCGTCCGGTGTCACATCGTAAGTAACTTTATATCTCAGTGTCCATGAAGCAGTGAGTTCTGTATCCTCTGTGAACGCCGCATCACTTTCATAGCTGTTTCCGTCATCATCAAACCAGCCATTCCAGATTGCCCCTTCAGACGGAGCCTGCGGCGTTTCAGGCCAGTTTTCAACTGATTCGCCGTTCTTAATCTTCTCTGTATAAATTTCAGTTCCGTCAGCATCAAGGAAGGTTACATTGACGTAGACCGGGATAACGCTGACAACAGAAGTCCTGGTATCCAGCCAGTCTTCAGGATCGTAGCGGTAGCCATCTGCCAATGCTACATTTCCACTATAGATCATGATTCCCGGCATTCCACAGTTTGAAATGAACGTTCCCCCGCTGAGAACCACATTGGAATCTCCTCCTACAGACATTCCGCTGAACCCGGAATCCGGGGTGGTATTCGTTGAGGTGAATGTTCCGCCGCTTATATCCGCGCCTGCATTGTACATCCATATTGCATCATAAAAGGCGGTAACATTGCCTCCCGTGATCTTCAGGGTTCCGTGAATATCATCCAGGGCATAGCTGGAAGCTGAGCTCATGGTTCCTCCGTTGATCGTAAGAGAAGAAGCGTCGCCGACGGAATCAATAACCGGCTCTCCGCAGGCATATGTTCCGTCATGAATTGTAACAGATGCTGTTTCATAAGCATCTCCGACAATGCTTCCGCTCGCTGTATAAGTACCGTTTTCAAATTCAGCCGAGCTTTGTCCTTGCATAGAGCTGATGACATCATTGCCCACATCATAAGTGCCGTCTGAGAATGCGGCAGAGGCCTTCTCAATAATACGGTTGATGATACAGTCGCCTTCATAGCTGCCGTTTATAAATTCGGCGGAGGCATTATCTTCCATTTGACGGATTATGAAATCGTCAGCAGTATAATCACCATCATTGAATGTGACGCTGCTGTTAATCATAAGATCATCTACGATACTCATGGCTGTTGTATATGTGCCGCCGCTAAACTCTGCCGAACTTTCATTATACATGTTAGCTATGATATTCTGATCTGACTTATATGTGCCGTCTGTAAATTCTGCAGAGCTTGTGTCATACATTTCGTAGATAATATCGGAGTCGACATTATATTCGCCGCCATTGAAAGCTGCGCTGCTGCCTCCGTGCATTAAAGATATGATGGTGCTGCCCGCATTGAAAACACCGCCGTTGAAAACTGCACCGGCTGAATTTGTCGACACATCATCCTCATAGAAGTTGTTAATAACATCATATGCAGTGAAGTTACCGTCATTAAAGGTGATGCAGGCCTTGTTATATACGCAGCCTACAATATACTTTTCTGCCGTGAATGTTCCGCCGTTGAATGTTATTTGGGAAGTGTTCGGGTAGTCATCTTCGCCGTAAGTGTCATTGATTATGCCTTTAGCTGTGTAGCTGCCGTCTTCAAAAGTGACAGAGCCGGCATCATAAATACCTTCGAGGATCTTGTCCTTGCATTTATATGTTCCGCCTAAAAATTCCACAGAACCGTTTTCGGCTATCGCGTCAACGATTTCCTCTTTCATGTCGTAGTTTCCGTCATGAAAGACAGCATGGCCGTTTCCGGATACATAATTCAGGACTGTATTACCGGTGAAAGTCATATTTTGGATATCCAGCTCGCCTTTAACTTCGCCTGCGAAAAATGAATTGAATTCGTCAATGATTTCCGCATCTTTTACGGTCACTGTGCCGCCGGCTTCAATTGTGTCGACAACATAGGCAGTATACAGGTTAAAGGTGCCGCCTTCGATAATAATATCTCCCGTGTTTGAACCCACCACTGATGTGAAGTACGAGTTGCTGCTGGTGTAAAAACCATAGCCATCCGTGGAAACAATCGTCAGCGTTCCGGCATTTGAAGGAAAGACATATTCTTCCTCCCAGTTCAGTTGGTAGAAATTTAAATATGCGTCAACCAATGTCAGACCGGCGTCTTCAGCAATATTGATGAATCTTTTTTTAGTAAAAATACCATTTCCGTCAAAATCAATGGTTATGCTCTTCCCGCTTAATGTATAAGGGGAAGTCTCGTTCCATGATACGCCCTTAAGAATCGTGATGGTGTCGCCGTCTTTCGATGCCTCCAGTGCTTCTTTAAGCGTTGCGTACGTGGTACTTCCTATTTTCGCCTCTTCTCCTTCGGCAAAAGCTGTTACGGAAAACAGGGTGATCATCAGGCAGAGCACTGCCAGAAACGGAAGTATAAATCTTGCTTTGTTTTTCATCATAAAATCTCCGGTATTTTTGATCAGTCTTTTTTCTGCTTTTTATTTCTTGCTGCGCAGACAGCTGCAATTCCTGCTGCCGCCATAAGTGCAATAAGCCATCCGGTCATATCTGCCCTGTCGCCTGTCTGCGGATTGTCAGGAGTGGTTGGTTCTTCAGGTGTTCCCGGCTCGGTCGGGTCAGTTGACTCAGGTTCGGTCGGCTCCGGCTCATCCGGTGTGAAGCTCCAGCTTCCTGAGATGGTGGTGTCTTCTGTTATTTCAAACTCTTCTTTATCCCAGCCCGAGAAAGCCCACGTGCCTTTAACTGCTTTACCTGTCTTACTGTCTTTGGCTTCGCCTGCGAAACTTTCAGGGAAGCTTACAGGAGTAACTTTCTCACCTGAGAGATAATACTTATCATCTTCAGGAACAGGATATTCTTCAGGCATGCCGTATGTGCTGTCCGGTGTCACATCATAAGTAACTTTATATCTGAGCGTCCATGAAGCGGTAAGCTCTGTGTCTTTTGTAAATACCGCATCGCTCTCATAGCAGTTTCCGTCAGCATCAAACCAGCCCTCAAAGAAAGCGTTCTCAGCTGGAGCCTGCGGCGTTTCCGGCCAGTTTTCAACAGATTCGCCGTTTTCGATTCTTTCTTTATAGATTTCAGTCCCGTCCGCATCAAGGAATGTTACGTTGACGTAGATAGGAACAACGCTGACAATTGATGTCTGGGTATCAGGCCAGTCAGCAGGGTCGTAGCGATAACCTTCAGCCAGCGTGACTGTGCTGCCTTCCCGGGTAAAAATAGCCGTTTCTTCGCTGTTTGAAATAAATGTTCCGCCGCTCAGTAAAGCCGAGCCATTGTTTCCGATATACATTCCACTGCTGGCATCGGAGGCAGTTGTTGCAGTAGAAGTAAATGTTCCGCCGCTTATTTCCGCATTTCCGCCCCAAAGATAAATTACATCGTAATATGCAGCGACACTTCCGCCAGTGATTATCAGTGTTCCGGATATATCGTCCAGACCATAGCCGGTTTCAGCAGTAAATGTTCCGCCGTTTATTGTCAGCACTGTGTCTGAGGTGGTCGAATCCACGATGGTATCACCGCAGGTATATGTGCCGTCATTAATGGTAACAGTTAAGTCATCCTCCATATAAGTAATAAGGTCATTGCCGACCGTAAATGTGCCGTCATCAATAGTAACGGATGATTCACCCATTGCCTCCTCTATAAAGCTGCCGGTAATCGTGTATGTTCCGTTATGGACCTCGACTTCTGATTTAGTGCAGAGTAAATTGATAAACTCATTTCCGGATGAGTATGTTCCATCATTGAATACAGCACTGCCGGCGCCGTACATTAAACACACGATATATTCATCCGCATTGTATGTGCCGCCGATAAATTCCGCGCTGGCGGTATTCGGCTTGTAACCGGCATCAAAGAACTCATAAATGATATAGCAGGCAGTATACTCTCCGTCCTCAAATGTTACAGAGGCCGACTCATATATAAATCCGACAATACTGTAGCCGCTTGTATAAGATCCGTCCAGAAATTCCACGGATGCACTGCTGAAGACATCAGTGACGATCTGGTTATCAACGTCATATGTTCCGTCGTGAAAAACAACATGCGCATTGCCATTGAGTTCAGCAATAAAAGTGCCGCCTTTGACATCAGCTGTCTGAATATCAACCTCACCGTAAACAACATCCAGGAAACATGTGTCATTAGCATCCAGATTGACCGCAGCATCTTCTATGGAAATTGTGCTTCCGGCCTTTGAAAAGCAGACAGCGCAGGCAAAGTCCATATTAAATGTGCCGATTTCAATGGTAAAGTCTCCGGTGTTTTCGAACAGGAATACAGAATAATATGTTTCGCTGCTGCAGCTAATTCCTGAATCCGCAGTTGAGGCGATTGTCAGTGAACCGGCATTATACGGGAAAACAGCCGTGCCAAACTGAATAACTTCGTCACTCCAGTTTATGGCTGCCGCAAGATTTGAATTGATCTGTGCTTTTTCCAGTGTAAGACCAGCATCAGCCTCAATATTCATGAACCCGGTTTCCGGCGTGAGTACATAGCCGCCGAAATCAATGGTAATGCTCTTCCCGCTGAGGGTGTATGGGCTGGTTTCATCCCAGGTCACATCCTGAAGAAGGGTGATCGTATCGCCATCTGCTGATGCCTCAAGTGCTTCTATGAGCGTTGCGTATGTGGTTTCGCCGATCTTCGCATCATCTGCACCCGCAAAAGCTGTTATTGAAAACAGGACGATCATCAGGCAGAGTACTGCCAGAAACGGAAGTATAAATCTTGCTTTGTTTTTCATCATGAAAATCTCCAATATATTTGCTTTCGGACAATCATAGTTATTATATCAGAACGCAGCAGATTGATACAGTATTTACAGCATCTTTTTATTCCGGGAAGCAAGTTTTTTTATGGCAAATCAGCTGCACTCTTCAGCAGTGTTATCGAACTTCGCTTGTCGGGTACAAATCTATCTGAATATGTCATCCAAATCCAGTTGTCGGGTACAAATCTATCCGAATATGTCATCCAAATTCAGTTGTCGGGTACAAGGCTATTCGAATATGTCATTCAAATGCAGTTGTCGGGTACAAGGCCATCCGAATATGTCATCCAAATTCAGTTGTCGGGTACAAATCTATCCGAATATGTCATCCAAATTCAGTTGTCGGGTACTATCTGTACCCGACAACTGGATTTGCTTTACACATTTGGAACTTAACGTATCCGACAACTGCATTTGAATTACACTTTTAAGAGCATTTGCCACGGAGAACATTCTGCGGCCGGTAAATGCTAACTGTATTGCCGCCCGACCGTTCCTTGCGATATGCGCCTGCTTGAATAAATTTTCCGCCTATGCAGCGAGCGTTCCTCTCAAATTTAGAAATCTCCACCGGAAAGAACGGGAAGAACGGAGGCGAAGCGGAATCGGAGGCAAAATTTATTCCAAGCTTGCGCATATAAAAAGGGAGGGCGGTTCAAAAAAAGTCGGATCGTAGCCATGTCGTTCTGTGAGCCAAGGAGTTGGGAGCTCTAATTGTCTTCCTAAGCCCGCTTGGCCTCCGACTTTCCACCGGAAAGAACGGGAAGAACGGAGGCGAAGCGGAATCGGAGGCAAAATTTATTCCAAGCTTGCGCATATAAAAAGGGAGGGCGGTTCAAAAA
>JAZUFV010000172.1:0-7603 GCA_045640845.1 Lachnospiraceae bacterium | reverse complement strand
ATCCTGCAGGCGGAATGTCGGGCGGAAATCAGCAGAAGGCGGTAATTGCAAGAGAGGTTTCCCGGGGGCCTCAGCTTGTCATAGCTTCACAGCCCGTAAGAGGCCTTGATGTGGGAGCCATAGAATTTATCCATAAAAAGCTTCTTGAGGCCCGGGATGAAGGCAGGGCGGTCATGCTCATTTCTTTTGAACTCAGTGAGGTAATGAACCTGAGCGACCGCATTCTTGTAATGTACGAGGGCGAAATTGTGGCAGATGTCAGGCCTGAAAATATAACCATTCAGGAGCTGGGCCTTTATATGGCCGGTGCCAGAAGGGAGGATTTGAAGTGAAAAACGAAAAACTTCGTGAAAACTTTTTTAAGATTCTCCCATCGATAGTTTCTGTGATCATAGGCCTTATCATAGGTTTTTACATTCTTCTTCTGACAGATGCCAAAGATGCCGCAAGCGGAATGGCTCTTATACTGTCAGGAGGGTTTACTGACGGGCCTGCAGGGCTTGGGCAGGTGCTCTATACAGCAACACCAATAATCCTTACAGGACTTTCCGTCGGCTTTTCATTCAAGACAGGTCTTTTTAACATCGGAGCTTCCGGACAGTTCACCGTGGGAGCTTTTACGGCCATCCTGATAGGGGTTAAGTGCACGTTCCTTCCGGGAGCGCTTCACGCAGCAGCCGCCATTATCGGAGGAATGCTGGCAGGTGCATTATGGGGCCTGATAGCCGGCATGCTGAAAAGCTTCTTCAAGGTAAGCGAAGTCATATCGGGAATAATGCTCAACTATACGGGCATGCTTCTTGTCAACCTGATGATAAAGACCTTCATCTACAATCAGGCATATAACAGAAGCGAAAGCGTTGCAGATACGGCAATTCTTTCCTCATCGTTTTTAAATAAGATCCTGCCGGGATGCAATATCAATATAGGCATTTTCCTGGCTATTGCAGCAGTTATTGCCGTAAAGATAATACTTTCAAAAACCACATTCGGGTATGAGCTTAAGGTTACGGGAAAGAACCCGTTTGCCGGGCTCTATGCCGGGATAAATGATAAAAAGAGCGTACTCTCATCAATGGCGATATCAGGTGCCCTTGCGGGGCTCGGCGGCGCCCTGATGTATCTTTCGGACTTTGGTGACCACATTTTCGTCCTTGAAAATGTGCTTCAGCAGGGCTTTACCGGAATATCAGTGGCATTACTTGGAATATCGGAGCCGATAGGCATCCTCATAGCCGGAATATTCATCGCCTATATAACGGTGGGAGGAAACTTCCTTCAGCTGTATGGCTTTACGCCTGATATCGTGGATATGATAATCGGCGCCATAATCTACTGCGGAGCACTTGCGCTTCCGGTAAAAATGCTGATAGGAAAAATCTCTGACAGGAAAAAGAAAAAAGAAAAAACGAAAGCGGAGCTTTCCGGAAGGGAGGCGGCGTAATCAATGAACACGTTCTATTTTATTATCCAGCAGACAATGTTCTTTGCAATGCCTCTCCTGGTTGTGGCTCTGGGTGCACTGTATTCTGAAAAGAGCGGTGTAAACAATATCGCACTTGAAGGAATAATGGTCATCGGCGGGTTTGCGGGAATTCTTACGAATGTCTTCCTGAGCCGTTACATAAGCGGTCAGCTGCTTTATATCATAATCATGGCCGTTGGTGCAGTGGCCGGCGGATTGTTCTCCATCTTCCATGCATGGTCGGCAATAAAGCTTAAGGCGGACCAGACTATCAGCGGAACAGCACTGAATCTTTTTGCACCGGCATTCTGCATCTTTGTCACAAGGGCTGAGTTCGGCGTAAGGCAGATCGATTTCACGGATACATTCTTTATTTCCAAGGTACCTGTCCTGGGCGATATACCTGTGCTTGGACCGATGTTTTTCCGGAACTGCTATATTTCCACTTATATCGCCTTTGCGATATTTGCAGGGCTTTACATATTGCTGAAAAAGACCAGATTCGGCCTGAGGCTTTCAGCATGCGGTGAAAATCCGGAGGCGGCAGCTTCGGCGGGAGTTCCGGTTGCCAGGATCAGATATATAGGCGTTATTATTTCAGGCGCATTAGGCGGCCTGGGCGGACTTATATTTGTAATACCTACATCCACTAATTTTTCTGCCACCGTTGCAGGATACGGCTTCCTTGCGCTGGCAGTGCTTATCCTGGGCCAGTGGAAACCGGGAGCAGTGCTTCTGGCATCACTTTTCTTCGGCGTGCTGAAGGCAGTATCAAGCTCATATTCCGGCATACCTTTCCTGGAAGACCTGGATATACCTTCGGAAATTTATAAAATAATCCCGTATGTTCTTACACTTGTTGTGCTTGCTGTATGCTCAGGCAGATCGGCAGCGCCAAAGTCTGCAGGAAAGCCTTACGATGACGGTGCGGGACCTTCAAACGGCAGGCAGAAGGCAGGCAGAACAGTATTCCGCATCTTTGTGATCTTAGCTTTCGTTGTTATTACAATCGGAGCATTATTCAATGATAGAATGGCTGCAAATAAGCGGGCTGTTTCCGATGGATACGGGGCAGAGATCGCTTTGGCGCTGAAGGCCGACGGAAGCGTTGACGATAAGAGTTTTGTCCAGCAGGAATGGGATGGGGTGATAGCTTTTACCGATGAGCATGATATCACCAGAAAATATTACACTGCCAAGGATAATTCGCATGAGAATCTTTATAACAACGTGAAGCTTGCCGTTAAAGGAAATGCTGAGGTAGTCATCGCTTCATCATCAGAAATGGCATCCGCTGTTTATGCTGCGCAGGATGAATTTCCTAATGTGAAGTTTGTCCTTATGGACGAGCAGCCTCATCCGGACGGAAAGCCGGATGAAACCTATATTGCACCTAATACCCTGTGCCTTTACTGGCAGGAACAGCAGCCCGGATTTCTTGCGGGATACGCGGCCGTAATGGAAGGTTACAGATCTCTGGGATATATCGGAGGAATGTCGCTTCCTCCTGTGGTAAGATACGGTTACGGGTTTGTAAACGGAGCTGAATATGCTGCAAAGGAACTGGGGCTTAAAAAGGGCGAGGTTACCATAAGATACAACTATGCCGGTACCTTCAACGCAACGCCTGAAGTGCTTTCACTGGCATCAAGCTGGTATCAGAGCGGGACAGAGGTTATATTTGCCTGCGGCGGAGGCCTTGGCAATTCTGTTATGAAGGCGGCAGAAACAAACGGAAAAGCCGTTATCGGGGTCGACGCAGACCAGAGCGTGGAGTCTCCGTCAGTGATCACATCTGCGCTTAAGAGGATGGATATCGCCATGTATGTTGTCCTGGACGGGCTGAATAACGGAACTATAAAAGCCGGCGATAAGGCAACGCTGACTGCCGCGGATGAGGTTATAGGGCTTCCTATGGAAACATCGAAGTTCAAAAACTTCACGCAGGAGCAATATGATGAAATTTATGATAAGATGGCACAGGGAAAAATAAAGCTGTTTTCGGATACAGACGCAGAAACAGCGGACGGGCTCCCGCTTGAATATGTAAACATCAGGGTCATTAAATAATAATGAAATTCTGGGTAATTCTGGTAATCATAGCCGTAGTGCTTATAATACTTGCCGCTGCGAGGTGCATATATGAACTGCATTCACTGCAGGTTACGCACTATGTATTTGAATCAGAAAAAGCAGCAGGCAGCGAGCCTTTCAGGATGCTTTATCTGGCAGATCTTCATTCCAGAACATACGGAAAGGGAAATGAACAGCTCTTTAAGCTGATAGAAGAGCAGCATCCCGATCTGATATTGCTGGGCGGAGACATAATGATATCAGCAAGACCGGAAAAGGATGGAACCGCATTTGAGTTTATAAAGAACATTTCAAAAACAGCTCCTGTATATTACGCTCCGGGAAACCATGAAAAGTGCATATCAGTGCTTGAAAAATTCCGTGAAAGAAACGGGCGGTTCATGAAGGTGGTGGAAGAGGCCGGAGTGACTTACCTTTCAAACGAAAGCGCATCACCGAAAGAGGGAATCTGCGTTACGGGTCTTGACCTGGATTACAGATTTTATAAGAAATTCAGGCCTGAAAAGCCCGGCATTTCAGATATAGCCGATGCTATTGGCAAACCGGATGAAAAAAGCTACAATATTTTATTGGCACATGATCCCGGAAATTTTGAAGAATACTGTGCATCGGGCGCAGACCTGGTGCTTTCGGGACATTATCACGGGGCGGCAGTGAGGCTTTTCGGCGTTGGCCTCATCTCACCGCAGTTCCGGCTTTTCCCGAAATACAGCAGGGGAAAGTTTGAAAAAGACGGATGCACCATGATAGTTACGGGCGGAGCCGGATCACATACGGTGAACCTGAGACTTTTTAATAAACCGGAGGTAGTTCTGATTGAACTTTGCAGCAAAGCTTGAGACATTTGAAGGCCCGCTGGACCTTCTCCTCCATCTCATCGACAAAAACAAAATAGATATTTACGACATCCCCATCTCCATCATTACGGATCAGTATCTTGAGTATCTGGACAGCATGGAAGATGTTGATGCCGATGTTATGAGCGATTTTCTTGTGATGGCGGCCACTCTGCTTGACATCAAGGCAAAGATGCTGCTCCCGGCAGATACTGATGAAGAAGGAAACGAAGAGGATCCGCGTGCCGAGCTTGTTGAAAGGCTTCTTGAATACAAGCTTTTCAAGTACATGGCATCGGAGCTTAAAGACAAATCCATAAATGCGGAAAAGTCCCTGTGCAGGGCGGCAGACATTCCTGAAGAAGTTGCAGGGTATGAGACCCCGATAGACCTTGATGAATTCCTTGGCGATCTGACTCTGGTAAGACTCAAAGAGATATTTGACGATGTGATGGCCAGAAGCCAGGAAAAAGTCAATGAGAGCGCCCTTCAGTTCGGCCGCATCCAAAAAGAAGAAGTAAAGATAACCGAAAGAATAGATTACATCCGCAGCAGGATAAAAACTGAAAATAAACTCAGCTTCAGAAAGCTTATTGAGAGCCAGAAGACAAAAATGAATGTCATCGTGACATTTCTGGCAGTGCTTGAGCTTATGAAAAACGGCGAGCTTTCCGCAAGGCAGAGCGGAAAAGACAGCGATATCATCCTGGGAAAGCCGGCAGCGCCTAAGGATACGGAAGAGGTAAGTGATGACAAACAGTGAAATGAAGCCTTTGATAGAGGCCATACTTTTTACAATGGGAGAAGCGGTGGCAATCACCAGGATAGCAGAGGCTCTTGAGAGCCCTGAGATGCAGGTGAGGGTTGTGCTTGAGGACCTCATGAAGGAATATGAGGCAGAAGGACGCGGAATTGAGATCATCCGCGTTAATGACAGCTTCCAGATGTGCACTAAAAAGAAAGCATATGAGTATCTCATAAAACTGGTTCAGCTTCCGAAAAACTACAGGCTTACGGATGTCCAGCTGGAGACCCTTTCGATAATCGCATATAAACAGCCGATAACAAAGGCTGACATTGAAAAGATCCGCGGAGTGAATGCAGACCATGCGGTGAACAGACTGATCGAGGCAGGTCTTGTTGAAGAGAGCGGAAGACTCAGCACTCCGGGAAGACCTATCCTTTTTGTGACAACAAATGAATTTTTAAGACGCTTCGGATTGTCAGATACAGATGACCTTCCGGATATCAATGCGGAAAAGGTTGAGACATTCAAGATTGAGGCCGAGAACGAGATAGGATTCCATCCTGAACCTGAGGAAAGTGTGATCATTACCGGATGAAACAGATAACCGTTATAGGCGGCGGACCTGCCGGAATGATGGCGGCAATAAGTGCTGCCCGCGCCGGAGCGCAGGTCACCCTGCTTGAAAAAAATGAAAAACTCGGGAAAAAGCTCTTCATCACCGGAAAAGGAAGGTGCAACCTTACCAATGCCGCATCGACGGAAGATTTTTTTGAGAACGTTGTAAGCAACAAAAAATTCCTTTACAGTGCAGTTTATTCTTTCACGGCGGAGGATACCCTGAACTTTTTTGAAAACGCAGGGCTTAAGCTGAAGGAAGAAAGAGGAAAAAGGATATTTCCGGCATCGGATAAAAGCTCGGATGTTATCCGCACGCTGGAGCGGGAGCTTAAAGCTGCGGGCGTACATGTTAAGCTGAACTGCAGGGTGGAATCTCTTGAAGACATAAATGCGGATGCCGTGATAATTGCAACAGGCGGAGTTTCATATCCTTCAACGGGTTCTACCGGAGACGGTTATGTCTTTGCTGAGAAAATGGGACATACCATAAGAAAACCGGTTCCTGCGCTGGTTCCCCTTAAGGTGCGCGAGCCGTTCATAAAAAAGCTTGAAGGCCTGTCACTGAGAAACATTTCCGTAAAGATCAGGAACGAAAAAGGACGCGAACTGTATTCTGACTTTGGTGAGATGGTATTTACATCAAGGGGTGTAAGCGGACCGGTCATCCTTTCTGCCTCAAGCATTGTGGGACGCACGGCAAATGAGGCTCCGGGAAGCCTTACTCTTTCAATAGACCTTAAACCGGCACTTGATGAAAAACAGCTTGATGCCAGAATATTAAGGGATTTTGAGCAGGAAAAAAACAAAAACTTCAGGAACGCACTGGGAGGACTGCTCCCTTCAAAGCTTATCCCCGTGATGGTTGAAAGGTGCGGAATTGATGAAAATAAAAAAGTAAATGAAATAACCCGCGCAGAAAGGGAAAACCTGGTAAGGCTTTTCAAGGATTTCCATATGACGGTTGAGGGAACGGAGGACTTCAATCAGGCGGTCATCACATCAGGCGGCGTCGAAGTTAAAAAAGTAAATCCGTCAACCATGGAGTCAAAACTCTGCCCGGATGTTTATTTTGCAGGCGAGGTTCTTGATGTGGATGCCTTCACAGGCGGATTCAATATACAGATAGCATTATCAAGCGGATGGCTGGCGGGACTTTCGGCAGCCGGAAAAACGGAGGAATAAAATGAGTCAGATAGCAATTGACGGACCTGCAGGAGCAGGAAAAAGCACAGTGGCAAAGGCAATATCAAAGCAGATGGGCTTTATGTATGTTGATACCGGAGCCATGTACAGGGTTATAGGTCTTGCAGCACTCAGCCAGGGCGCGGACACAAACGATGAAGCAGCCATCACAAAAGTCTGCAAAGAGGCGGACATCGATATCAGATACATAGACGGAATCCAGCATATGTATCTTGAAGGCAAAGATGTCAGCACAGATATCAGACGCGAAGAGGTGGGAAAAGCCGCACCAGATGTCTCAAGATCCATGGCAGTGCGTGAAAGGCTTGTGGCAATGCAGCAGGACCTCGGAAACAGGTATGATGTTGTAATGGACGGCCGTGACATAGGTACAAAGGTGCTTGTCAACGCCGATCTTAAGATATATCTTACGGCGTCAGTTGACTGCAGGGCTAAAAGAAGATATGACGAGCTCATCGCCAAGGGCGAGAGCTGTGATTATGAAGAAATAAAGGCCGATATAGCAGCACGCGACCATCAGGACATGACAAGGGCAATATCACCTCTGTGCAAGGCAGACGATGCCATTGAGGTGGATACTTCCGATATGAATGTTGAGCAGGTGGTAAACGCAGTAACAGAGCTGTTTAACAAGAGGTA
>JAZUFV010000171.1:0-3515 GCA_045640845.1 Lachnospiraceae bacterium | reverse complement strand
GTTTGCGCCGGCATATATCTTCGCCATGATAATCATCGTCATAGGCGAATACTACCTGCTGAAAGTTGCATACGACTGATGCAGACTGACAGCAGGCAGCTCTGTTTGTGTGGTTATTTCCGAATATTATCTGTGATTTTTAACGAACTCCCTGATTCGGCCGAGGGCTTCCTTCAGTTCATCAAGTGAATATGCATAGGATATTCTCACGTATCCCTCACCGCAGGCACCGAATGCGGTTCCCGGAACAACAGCCAGCTTTTCTTCCTCAAGAAGCTGATTTGCGAATTCTTCCGAGGTCATTCCCAGACTCTTGATGCTCGGGAAAACATAAAACGCGCCATAAGGCTCAAAGCACTCAAGCCCCATGTCATTAAGTTCCTTAACGAGGAATCTTCTTCTCTGGTTATAAGATTCACGCATCTTCGCAATATCGCTGTCTCCGTTTTTCAGCGCTTCTATACCTGCATACTGGCTTGTTGTAGGAGCGCACATAATTGCGTACTGATGGAGCTTCAGCATCTGGGACAGAATGTTCTGAGGTCCCACTGCAAACCCGAGTCTCCAGCCGGTCATTGCATATGCCTTTGAAAAGCCGTTGATAACAACAGTCCTTTCCTTCATTCCCGGAAGTGAAGCAATTGTCACGTGCTCACCAAGATATGTCAGCTCTCCGTATATCTCATCAGAGATAACGTACAGATCGTTTTCCTTAACAACTTCTGCGATAGCCTCAAGGTCTTTTCTTTCCATGACAGCTCCCGTAGGGTTGTTCGGGAATGCAAGGATAAGTATTTTGCTCTTTGGAGTTATGGCAGCACGCAGCTCATCAGCCGTCAGGCGGAATTCATTTTCCTCCTTAAGGTTAATGGTTACAGGCACGGCGCCGGCCAGCTTCGTGCACGGCACATATGAAACATAGCAAGGCTCAGGGATGATCACCTCATCACCCGGATCTGCCATGGCGCGCAGTGCCATGTCTATGGCTTCGCTTCCGCCCACTGTAATGAAGACCTCGTCTTTAGGATCATAGGTCAGTCCGTGCTTTCTCTCATAGTAAGCTGAAACCTCACGTCTCAGTTCCATCAGTCCGGCATTGGATGTATAGAAGGTGCGGCCTCTGTCAAGTGAATATATGCCGGCCTCCCTTATATGCCACGGTGTGTCAAAGTCAGGCTCGCCCACACCGAGTGAAATTGCGTCCGGCATTTCAGCCACTACATCAAAAAACTTTCTGATGCCTGAAGGCTGCATTTCCCCTGCAACTTTTGATATAGGATTTCTCAAAATGATACCTTCTCTCTCTCGTCCTTCTTACGTCCACCCAGGATGGTTCCGTAATCTTTATAACGCTTCATAATGAAATGGGTGGCAGTTCCCGTAACATATTCAATAGGTGAAAGCTTACTGGCAACAAAGTTTGCCACCTGCCGCATGGTCTTTCCTTCCAGCACTACCAGAAAATCGTAGCGTCCTGAAATAAGATAGCAGGCCTTTACTTCATCAAACTTATATATTCTTTCGGCTATGGTATCGAAGCCCACCTCTCTCTGGGTGGCAACATTTACTTCGATGAGGGCGTCAATTTTCTCTTCGTCAGTGTTATCCCAGTTGATCAGCGTGTAATAACCGCTGATAACGCCGGTCTCCTCCAGACTGGCAATCTCATTCGCGACTTCCGCCTCACTTACACCAAGCATTGTAGCCATTTCCGCCAGCTCGATCCTGCTGTTATGTTCAAGCATTCTGAGTAATTCTTCTCTCATTTCGGTACCTCCGTTTTATTCTTTCAGTCCAGACCTTTTCGGTTCTGTATGTCTTTTTCCTGTCTTGCCGGCGGCGTAAGAAATCTCTGCGCCTCTCCGTCATTTATTATCCGCGCCTTTGTGCGCGTTGTTTTTCCAATAGCAGTGCATCCCGGAAGCAGTTCATCCGCCGCAAGCACATATGCTCCTTCTGAGCTGCATTCATACGGGCTTTCATCGTAAAGCTCCAGGATTTCCACAACCTCCTGTGGAACCGGTATATCCGCAAGATTCACCTCAAGTCCGCATTTCAGGCTCTCGCCCAGTTCCCAGAGTGCTCCGAAAAGCCCTCCCTGTCCAACAGGAATGCTGATGGAAGGCGGCGCTGCCTCTTTTTTTCCTGTATCCAGGAACTGCTTTATGAAGAAGCCGGCAAAGCGGGCCTTCGCCTTTTCTTTATCAGCCTCATACAGTTTTTCTGCTGTCTCAAAGCCCAGAGGGCCGCACATCTGAACTATCATTTCTCAGTCTTTCCCGGGCAATACGGAGCAAGAAAACACTCACCGCACTTAGGACTTCTTGCCGTGCAGATATGCCTTCCGTGGTCGATCACCTGAATGTTCCACAAAATCCAATGATCCTTCGGGAGCACCTTTTCAAGGTCATGCTCAACCTTTTCCGGATCTTCATTCTTTGTCAGTCCAAGCTTTCTTGATATCCTTCCCACATGAGTATCAACCACAATGCTTGGAATTGCAAAGATATTTCCCCTGATAACATTTGCCGTCTTTCTTCCCACGCCCGGAAGCTTTGTCAGCTCATCTATATCATAAGGCATTTCCCCGTTATATTCATAGGCTATTTTTTTTGCCGTAAGGATGATGTTCTTTGCCTTATTGCGGTAAAAGCCGGTGGAACGGATGTCCTCTTCAAGCTCTTTAAGGTCTGCCAGGGCAAAGCTTTCCGGATCCGGATATTTCTTAAAAAGATCCTCAGTTACAATATTTACCCTTGCATCAGTGCACTGCGCGCTCAGGATAGTCGCAACAAGCAGCTCCCACGGAGTGCTGTAGTTCAGCCAGCACTTTGTGTCCGTGCCGTAATTGGCATCCATGAGCTCAAGTATTTTCTTTACCCGTTCTTCTTTTCTCATTTTTCTTCTTTCATCATGATTGCCGACAGGCTTTCAATAAACTTCAGAAGCACATCTTTTTCGGCCTCAAATCCTATGCAGCTTTCCTTTGGAGTATATGTAAAATACGGCTGACGCTCTGCCACAAATTTCAGTTCGCCGTTATATTCTTTCAGGAAACCGAACATCTTGTATGTATCGATCTTTGCCGAAGGGAACATGCTGATTCTGTATTCGCCTCTGCCTCCCGCAATCTCCGTTATATACTTGTCATGGGCTGCTGACTTTATAAGTGCAACATTCAGCAGATTTTCAGTAACCTTCGGAACCTCGCCGAAACGGTCTTCCAGCTCGGCATGGATATCCTCTGCATCCTCAGCGGTATGGATTACAGATATTTTTTTGTACATTCCCAGCTTTTCAAAGGAGTTCTTTATATATTCTGAAGGAATGTAGCCATCCACCTTAAGATCCACGGTGGTCTCATAATCCTCCTCAACAGCCTCTCCCTTCAGAAGTGAAACTGCCTCGTTCAGCAGCTTACAGTAAAGCTCATAACCCACTGCTTCCATGTGGCCGCTCTGTTCCGCACCCAGAACATTTCCGGCTCCTCTTATTTCAAGGTCCTTCATGGCAAT
>JAZUFV010000170.1:0-13410 GCA_045640845.1 Lachnospiraceae bacterium | reverse complement strand
CTATTTATTTAAGCTTTTTTCAATCAATATCCAGCTCGTCAGGATTCTTTTCAAGAGGATCTGCCGTAAGCAGTTCTTCAGGCATCTCCGGAATCTCTTCTGTTGAAGGATCAGGGAGTTCTATTCCGTCAAGACCAAGCTTAGCTCTTACCTGTGCTTTTATGCGCTCAAAGAACTCAGGATTGGCCTTTATGTAGGCTTTTGTGGTTTCTTTTCCCTGGCCTATCTTTGAACCTTCATATGAATACCATGCTCCTGATTTATCAATTATCTTAAGTTCAACAGCCTGATCGAGAATATCGCCGACAGCAGAAATTCCCTCGCCAAAGATGATATCGAACTCAGCCTCCCTGAAAGGAGGTGCAACTTTGTTTTTAACCACTTTAGCACGAACGCGGTTACCGATAACATCACCATTCTGTTTAAGCGATTCAACGCGCCTGATGTCAATACGGATTGATGCATAGAATTTCAAAGCACGTCCGCCGGTTGTTGTTTCAGACGGGCCATAAAATACGCCGATCTTTTCACGGAGCTGGTTAATAAAAATAATCGTACAGTTTGTTTTTGAAACAACTGCAGTAAGTTTGCGCAGAGCCTGAGACATAAGACGTGCCTGGGCACCGACAACCGCTTCTCCCATTTCACCGTCTATCTCGTGTTTAGGAACAAGTGCAGCAACCGAGTCTATGATAATAATATCGATTGCTCCGGATCTTACCATGGTTTCGCAGATTTCAAGTCCCTGCTCGCCGTAATCTGGCTGTGAAATATAAAGATTATCAACATCTACGCCGATATCGTGCGCGTATTTCGGATCAAGAGCATGCTCTGCATCAATAAAACCTGCTATTCCGCCTGTTTTCTGTACTTCAGCAACAATGTGAAGGGCCAGTGTGGTCTTTCCGCTTGACTCAGGACCATATATCTCAATGATCCTTCCTCTCGGAA
Organism: Lachnospiraceae bacterium; assembly: GCA_045640845.1. Classification (GTDB taxonomy): domain Bacteria; phylum Bacillota; class Clostridia; order Lachnospirales; family Lachnospiraceae; genus RGIG5612. The sequence goes on along the minus strand of JAZUFV010000170.1, from coordinate 12,459 downwards.
TTCCACCGACGCCAAGGGCTCTGTCAAGGCTTATTGAACCGGTTGAAACGGTATCTACATCCAACGCTGATTTATCACCGAGTTTCATTACGGAGCCTTTGCCGTAATCCTTTTCTATTTTACTTATGGCTGCATCTAAAGCTTTCTGTTTTTCTGTATTGTCCATTAAATTTCTCCTTTGCAGAAACCGAACTTATGTTCGCTTTTTAATATAATAATTTTTTCTTCTGCTTTTGTCAAGCACAAACAACACATTATAAAAATTTACAGCCGGGAACCAATAAAAACCGGCACAGATATTATATCATGCCGGTTTTGTATTAGGAATATGCATATGATTATTTTGTATTAACCATTCAGGAATTTCATGAATTCTCCCATCCTTCGCTCCATGGTATCAATTCCGTGAATGTAATAATTTCTGAGTTTGGTTACATCAGACTCAAAGCGATCTATGCTCTTTATGGATGGCCTCACTATAAAAGCTTTTCCTTCGCGCTCCATTTTATACAGATATTCCATGTCACGCTCATAACTATCAAGCCTTTTCAAAAGAACTTTTTCCAAAACCGGATATTTGTCATGATAAAGGAACCTGATCGGAATGGCAGCCTTTGTGTAATTTGTCGGAGTCTCTCCTTCTCTTCTTGTTAAGATGACGACGGCCTTATCACAGCCCTTTACATCAAGTGCTCTTCTTAAAGGAAAAGGATCGGTCACGCTGCCGTCCACGTATGGAATGCCATCAAGCATGACCGGTTTGCAGATTACAGGAACCGAACAGCTTGCCTTTCCTATCTCTATAAGTTTTCTGATGGATTTTCTCTCAAACATGTATTCAGGTTTTGCCGTAATACAGTTTGTGCAGACAATTTCCATATCTATCGGTGAATTCATGATGGATTCGGCAACATCATTATTATCCATGGTCATAAGGTCTTTTGCCATGGCATCAACATTTAGAATATATCCGCTTTTTAAAAGCTGGCTCAGACCATAAGAACTGTTTTTTTTGGAAACCGCAACAAAGTTTCTGGCAACATCATCTCGACCGGATACAAAATCAACAATATTGCCGGCACCTGCTGATACACCGACAATGTATTGAAAATCAATATTATGTTTTTTAAGGACCTTCAGAACACCGGTGGTAAATATACCCCTGTAAGCTCCTCCTTCAAGGACAAGACCTGTTTTCATCTGTTCTCCCTGAGTTCAGTTTTCATATCTATGATCATCTGACGGATTTCCTCAGCGTATGCCTCGGCTTTTCCGTTTTCAAGTCCGAATTTTTCCATGTCAATAAAGAAAGGTTTACCGACAAGGATCCGTTTTCTTTCACCAAAAAAGAATTTGTATTTACCAATAGTTGCGATTGGAACTATTGGAATATTCCTGCACATTGACGCAAGCAGGAGAAAGCCCGGTTTAAATTCCCTGACTTCCTCAGATTTTGAAGTATGTCCTTCGGGGAATATGTTAATACTGCAGCCCTGTCTGAGAACAGCAATTGCGTCTTTAAGCCATTTTGTTCCCGGATTTTCAGTATCCACTGAAATGCAGTTTTCGTAAAACAAAAGATTCCTGGCCCATGGTTTTTCATACCATTTACTTGTTACGAGTGAATAAAGCTTTAATTTTCTCAGAACTGTCCTTACTACAAATCCGTCAAAAATAGCCATGTGGTTGCACACATAAATAGCCTGGGGCGGATTTTTTTTCATTTCAGGATCAGCATATGTTATCTTCAGTCTGAAGCAAATAAAAGCTGTCAGCATGAATATGCCTGTCAAAAACCTGTTTTTTATTTTTACAAGAAAATTCAACAAGTGAACCTCCGTTATTTCATGGAAAAATTCTGTCTGTTTTTGTAAAAATAGTCAATCATGGAGATTAGGGTAAGTGCCAGTGCTGCGTACATTGCAATGTTTAACGTGATATCATAAACAAGTATGACAACAGGTGACCAGCCGTTTATGTTTACAAGCTTAACAATGTCAAAAGACATCTGTATGCACATTGCCATCTGAACACCGGTTTTGGCTTTTCCCCACCGGCTGGCGGCAAGCACAATGCCTTTGCTGGCTACAACAAGTCTGAATCCGGAAACGGCAAATTCGCGTGCAAGAATTATTATGCAAACCCAGAAAGGCATTCTTCCGAGAGCCACAAAGCATACCATTGCGGAAACAACCAATATCTTATCAGCCAGAGGATCAGCAAATTTGCCAAAGTCAGTGATCAGATTTCTTTTTCTTGCTATTTTCCCGTCAAATGTATCGGTAAGGCATGCAGCAACAAAGATAACAACCGCTATATGACTTGCAAACGGAAACAGATCAGTCATTTCAAAGAAAATATAAAACGGTATAAGTATCAATCTGAGTACAGTAAGTCTGTTTGGTAAATTCATGATTTAATCTCTCCGTATAGATCATAACGGCTTGCACCGGTACAGATCACATTTACAAAATCACCGGTCATCAGTTCGGATTCTGATTCAAAATAAATAAAACCGTCAACATCAGGGGCATCCATATATGTCCTTCCGACATAAACATTTTCGTCAGGTATATACCCTTCAACAATTACCCGGAATTCCTTCCCTGAGTGGTCATTCATTTTATCTTCAGAGATAAGGGCCTGACATTGCATCAGCTCATCCCTTCTTTTCTCTTTTATGCTTTCCGGTATCTGGTCAGGAAGTTTTGAAGCCGGAGTTCCCTCCTCCTGTGAATAAGTGAAAACACCAAGCCTGTCAAAACGGATATCTTTAATAAATTCCAGAAGCTCTCTGTGTTCTTCCTCACTCTCACCCGGGAAACCGGTTATGAGGGATGTTCTCAGTGAAACATCAGGAATCTCATTTCTTATTTTTGAAATGATATTAAGAAGATCATCATGGTTTGTGTGCCTGCCCATATGTTTCAATATGCGGTCATTGCAATGCTGGATTGGCATATCTATGTATTTTACGATCTTATTTTCTTCTTTGATCAGTTTAAGAAGTTCATCCGTTATATCTTCAGGATAAGTATACAGTATGCGTATCCATTCTATGCCTTCAATCCTGCAGAGTTTAGAAAGAAGTTCAGGAAGTTTATTCGCTCCGTAAATATCAGTGCCGTAGATAGTCGTTTCCTGGGCAACAACTATCAGTTCCTTAACGCCTTTTTCCGCAAGTTTTTCTGCTTCTTTCAGGATATCTTCCATTGGGAAGCTTCTGTAGGAGCCCCTAATGTATGGTATAGCGCAATAAGTACATCTTTTGCTGCATCCCTCAGCTATCTTAAGGAACTCATAATGACCGGGAGTTGTGATCACTCTTTCGCTTTCAGGTATTTCATTTCCTGAAAGTTCCGGATCTGCAGCAGAAATAACCTTAAAAAGTTCATTAACACCGACAACAGCATCAACTTCAGGAAGTTCTTTGAAAATTTCATCCCTGTACCTTTCGGCAAGGCAGCCGGTCACGATAAGACGCTTGCAATTCCCTTCGGTTTTCATGCGGGCCATATCAAGAATGTTTTCTATGGATTCTTCTTTCGCGGAATCTATAAATGCGCATGTATTCACCACAATTATATCTGCTTCAAATTCATCGTTACAAAAAGAAAAACCGGCAGCCGATAAAAGCCCCAGCATTTCTTCTGAATCCACTCTATTCTTATCGCATCCGAGCGAGATAAAGAATACTTTCATTATTCTGAGTCGTTATTAAGAATAGTTACCTTCTGGGTATAAATCTCATCAATGGCAACCGAGAGAGGTTTTGTCTTGTCGCAATCAACAAGGGTCTCAGCTCCATCAACTATCTGGCGGGCTCTCTTGGAAGCAGCCATAACAATTGAATATCTGCTCTGAACAACCGGCTGCTCACCGTTTTCAGTATCGCTGTTAACAGCATTCATTAAGTCTGTGTATGATGGATGTAACATGTTTTGTTCTCCCTTGCAAATATCTTTATTAGCTAAAATAATATTATGCAGTAAGTCTACTGAATTTTCAACAGTTTTATTAACAATGACATAATCATAGCCTTCTTTCAGCCTGACTTCCTCATGAGCTCTTTCTATACGTCTGTTTATTTCTTCCGGAGTCTCGCTTCCTCTTTTTTCGAGACGGTTTCTGAGTTCTTCCATTGAAGGCGGCATTACAAATACAAGTATGGCATTCGGATCTATTTTTTTTATCTGATATCCACCCTGGATATCTATCTCAAGAATTACTGACTTATTATTGGCAAGCTGCTGTTCAACCCATTTTTTTGGTGTTCCGTAAAAATTATCCAGATAAGAAGCATGCTCCAGGAGCTCACCGTTTGAAAGCATCTTAAGGAACTCATCACGCGACTTGAAAAAGTATTCTCTTCCCTCTGTTTCACCGGGTCTCGGTTGTCTTGTTGTAGCTGAAATTGAAAGAACATACTCATCAGGATGTTTTTCAAGCAGTCTGTTTACTATTGTGCCCTTACCGGCACCTGAAAGGCCGGATAAAACTATCAGAAAACCCTTATTCAATATTCTGTACCTGCTCTCTTATCTTTTCTATGCAAGTCTTTAAGGCGATGCCTCTGTTTGTAACCTCGATATCATTTGCCTTTGATAGAATTGTATTGCTTTCCCTGTTCATTTCCTGTGCAAGAAAATCAAGGTTTCTTCCGCACTCTCCGCCCTTATTAAGTATGCTCTTCATGTGTTCAATATGGGTTGAAAGACGTACAAGTTCCTCATCAACAGCAATTTTGTCTGCATAAATTGTAACCTCAGCCGCAACTCTGCCTTCATCAATGCTGTTGTCAGCAATGAAGTCTTTAAGCCTTTCTTCAAGCTTGCCCTTGAAATCAGCAATAATTCCCGGCATACGTTCTTCGATAAATGCCACATGTCCGCTCATTTCATCGAGCTTTTCAAGAATATTATTCTTTAATGCTTCTCCTTCAACAGAACGAGCATTCCTGAATGCCAGAAAAGCTTTTTCCAGAACCGGTACAAGGGCATTCCAAAGTTCTTCTTCATCTACAGGCTCATCTTCAAGTGTCAGGACTTCAGGGCTTCTTGCTATAGCCGATAAACTGACGTCACCATCAAGGCCAAAATCCTCCTTGATGGCTTTATAATACTTTACGTATTCTGCTGCTAATTCATGATTATATTTCAGACTTTCAGTAGCCTCGGAAAGACTTTCATATGTAATAAAAATATCAACTTTTCCTCTTACGGCATATTCCTTAAGAAGATTCTTAATGCCTGCCTCAAATGCATTGAATTTTCTCGGCATTTTGATCGTGACATCAAGATACTTATGATTTACCGACTTGAGTTCTACTGTGATCTTTCTTGCATCATCTGCAATTTCAAAACGGCCGAAGCCAGTCATGCTGTTTATCATATCTGTTCCTTTTAGTTAAAATAATAATCAAATACCTGTTTTGATGGGTATAAACCGGTAAGGCCGGATTCCTGCGCATTCTCTATCATAGCACAAACCACAAGCTTTTTTCCATTGTTTTCAGCAAACCCTGTAAACCAGCTGTGATCATGATTTTCTTCTTCATTACTTCTGGTTTCGGCTGTGCCGGTTTTTCCGTAAGATATGTAATTCCCGTCATAAGAAAGCAGCCTGGCTGTTCCGTCAGTTACTACGGCACGCATATATTCCCTGAGGAAATCAGCTTCCTCACTTGAAAAAAGCTGAGCATATACCTCAGGAGAAAATTGTTCAACAGTTTTACCTGTTGAGTCAATTACCTCTGTAACAAGATGCGGTTTCATTACAGTTCCGTTATTAGCTGCTGCGCAGGCAATCATTGCCATATGCAGCGGTGAAACAAGCGTTTTACCCTGTCCGAATGCAGTCTGGGCTATCATGAAGTCATTATCCGAACTGCTTAATTCAAAAGAACTCATCTTGGAGGCTATATCAATTCCAAGGTCAGTATTAAAAAGCAAAGAATCCAGGTCTTCAGTAAATTTATCAATATCAAGAGAAAGTCCGATATTTGAGAAAGCAATATTACATGAGTTTGCAAAAGAGGTTTTAAGGTTCTGGCTTCCATGAGCTTCACCAAAAGGACACCCGAAAGTCTCATCCTGAAGGGTCATATAACCGCCGCATTCGCAAAGGAAATCGTTGGTTTTCCCACCGTTCTGTCTGTAATACTCTAAAAGAGTAAACAGCTTGAAAGACGAGCCGGGTGTAAGGGTGGCCTGAGTTGCCCGGTTAAGAAGAGCGCTGCTATCCGACTCATCATTTTCTATTATTTCAGAGGGATTCTCAGGGTCAAATGTCGGATATGATACCATTCCGGGAATTTCACCGCTATCCGGGTCTATTACAATAATTGCGCCTTCATTTTCTCCGAGAATTTCAGTCAGTTTTTTCTGCAATTGAGGATCCAGGGTTGTTTTGACAGAATCTGCAGCTGCCTTTTCATTTTTAAACTCATCGGCTATTTTATTAAAAATATTTGTGTGTGAGGTAAGAAGGTAATAATTATAAGATGATTCAAGACCAAGACCGCCGTAACTGTCAAATCCGACAACATGGGCAAAAGTATTGCCATACGGATAAAGCCTTACCTCATTTCCGTTTTCATCAAATACAGAATAGGCAAGCTTTTCTCCGTTTCCGGATAAAATGCTGCCCCTGATGACACTCTTTTTAAGAGAATCAGAACGTTTGTTATATGTATTGTTGATAACAGATGATGAATCAACAGCCATGAATTTTACAAGAAATACTATAAGTACAAAGAACAAGGCGGCAAAAAATATAGCGATACGTATGATATCGGTATTGATAAGCCTGCGCTTGTTGGCTTTCTTTCTTTCCTTATTTGCTTTTCTTATAATTTTGTATTCTGCCATCTCAGAAAATATTTATATCCTTACTGTCAACTTTTGATACACGCCATGAAACCTGCTCATAATCAATATCTTCTTCACCATCGGGGATAATATCATATGACTCATCTTCAATTTCTTCACCGCCGGCAAGCCTTTCTGAAAACAGCTCGCGTTCAGCAGCAACATCTGACTCGGAAATAACATAAAGGGCCTGTATGATACCAAGGATTATCATTGAAGCCAGTATTGAGCTTCCGCCGCTGGAAAGAAACGGAAGGTTAATTCCTGTTGAAGGTATAAATTTGATTGCCCCGCCGATAGTAAGAAAAACCTGAAAGCCGTATGTCGCTCCGAGTCCGAATGACAAAAGCTTATAAAAAGGATTTGAAATTCTTATAGCTATCCTGAATATCATAAGAACAAGGCAAAGTGAAAGCAATATCAGGAAAATTACAAAAATAGTACCTAATTCTTCTGCAATTGCCGAGAAAATAAAGTCATTTGAAACCATCGGTACGTTCTTTGGCTGACCGCCGAAAATCCCTGAGCCAAGCCATCCTCCCGTTCCGATTGCAAACAGGCTCTGGGTTATCTGGTATCCCTTGTTATCAATATCAGCCCACGGGTTAAGCCATACATCAACTCTTACTCTTACATGGCTGAAAAGAATATATGCAGCAATGCATGCAGCAGCAAAAGCACCGGCTCCTATAAATATATAGCGGACCTTTTTTGTTGCCACGTAAAGCATCAGAACATATACAACTGCCAGAATAAGCGCCGTTCCAAGCTCACTGCACAGAACCATGATAATAATGTAAACTGCTCCTGTAACAGCAGTGATCAGTACCTGTTTAAAATCATTTGATTTATTAAAAGCTGCAGCAACAAAAAGGACAAATAATATTTTGACAAATTCAAATGGCTGTATTGATATGAAGCCGAGATCTATTGATGTCTTTGCTCCGCGGCTGACAGCAGCAAAAACATATACCGCAATAAGCAGCACCAGTCCCAGAATACAATATACCCAGGTAAGGTTCCTGATTCCCTTGATTCTTCTGTGAGCAACCTGAAAGAAAATAAATATAATTGTTGCAGCTGCCATATAGATAAAATTCCTGATTCCCGAATTCCAGTCAAGTCTTGTCTGAAAAACAAAACCTATGGCAATCAGCATGCACATAACATTATTCAGTCCTTTGCTTAAGTTAATAAGCGAAGGAAGAACAAAAAGCATAAAGATCAGATAAGCTGCCGTAAGTGCATAGATCAGAAATACCTGGCCCGTATTCATTATATCTACACGCTGTTTGTATACATTCAGAAAAATACAAAGGAAACAAAGGAAATGAACAAAAAGCACCAGTACTTTCTGAAAAATAAAGGTGCTTTTCTTATTTTCCTCAGGAGTGTCAGCCTGTGCCCTAAATGACACATATGTGAACACTGCGAAGAATATTATTATTAAATATTTTGATCCCGTAAGGATAATATTAATCATGCTTTAATCCCAGATGAGCAAAGGCAAGATCGGTGACCACCCTACCCCTCGGGGTTCTGTTGATGAGACCCTTCTTGACCAGATATGGCTCATAAACATCTTCAATGGTTCCGGGATCCTCGCCGATAGCAGCAGCCAGTGTATCAAGTCCTACAGGCCCGCCTGAAAATTTATCTATCATTGTAGTAAGTATGGTCCTGTCTGTAAAATCAAGACCTTCCCTGTCAACATCAAGCAGATTCAGTGCTTCATCGGTAATGTCTTTTGTGATGACTCCGTTATATCTTACCTGAGCATAATCACGTACGCGCTTAAGCATTCTGTTTGCAATACGTGGTGTGCCGCGGCTTCTGAGACCGATTTCCATGGCGCCTGAATCATCAATTGAAACTCCAAGTTTACGAGCTGAGTTCTTAACAATTACAGCCAGTTCCGAAGGTTCATAAAACTGCATTCGGTGCACAACGCCAAATCTGTCTCTGAGAGGTGCTGAAAGAAGTCCTGCCCTTGTGGTTGCTCCGATGAGGGTAAACTTCGGAAGTTCAATATGTATTGAATCTGCAGCACTTCCCTTTCCGGTAACAACATCTATCGCATAATCCTCCATGGCGGAATACAAAGTTTCCTCAACCGGCTTATTCAGCCTGTGTATCTCATCAATAAAGAGGACATCTCCTTCATTCAGTCTGCGGATTATTGCAGCAATCTCTCCGGGTATTTCAATTGCCGGACCGGATATAACACGGATATTTGCATTCATTTCATTTGCAATGATGGATGCAAGTGTTGTTTTTCCAAGTCCGGGAGGTCCGTAGAAAAGAATATGGTCGATCGGCTCTCCTCTTTTCTTTGCCGCCTGAATATAAATATCAAGGCTTTCCTTTATCTTTTCCTGACCTATATAGTCCTTAAGATATTTCGGCCTCAGATTGTTTTCAAGCGTTTCCTCCGCGCCGTTATTGATTTCTGTATTAATTGTTCTGTTTCTTGCCATATTATCCTCAAACAGTGAAGCTTATGTGAAAGTTTACCGATTATTCTATGATTTCAAGTGCCTTTGAAACAATATCAGAAGCATTCATATTGTCAGAAATTTCAATCTGACTTAATGCTTTCATTCCGGAACTGCGGCTGAATCCAAGTGCTTCAAGAACATCCAGGGCCTCTGAGGAAACCGAAGCTGACTTAATCTGCGCTGAAGAAGTCTGATTTGCGGAAGATATATAAACTTCCTTTTCAATTTTGCCTTTTAGTTCAACAACTATTTTCTGTGCAGTCTTTGACCCGATTCCTTTTGCGCCGGATATAAGCTTGGCATCATCGGCGGCAATGGCCATCTTCAGCTCATCAACGCCAATTGAAGAAAGAATACCCAGAGCACCTTTAGGACCTACTCCGCTTACCTGAATAAGCAGTTTAAACATTTCCAGCTCTCCTTTTGAAAGAAAGCCGAAAAGTGAAACGTCATCCTCGCGGACAGCCATGTAAGTGTAAACCTTTACTTCGCCCTCATTGGCACCTATACGCGAAAGTGAGGACATCGGCATAAGAATAAAGTATCCTATGCCGTTATTGTCCAAAACTATATAGTTATCGCCGATCTGGGCAACGTTTCCGATAATATAACTGATCATGATAATTTAAGCATTAACAATTCTGCCGAAGTCAGGTTTAAGGCTGGCGCCGCCGACAAGACCTCCGTCAATATCATCCATTGCAAAAAGTTCAGGCGCGCTGTCTCCGGAAACACTTCCGCCATACTGAATACGCATTGCCTCAGCTGCTTCACATCCGTATACTTCGCATACGCATTTTCTGATTGCCGCACAGACTTCCTGAGCCTGTTCTTTTGTTGCAACCTTACCTGTTCCGATGGCCCATATCGGTTCATATGCGATAACAACATCCTTAACCTGTTCTGCAGATAATCCTAAAAGAGCAATCTTCACCTGCATGCAAACCCATTCAAGTGTGATTCCCTGCTCTCTCTGTGCAAGTGTTTCTCCGCAGCATATGATAGGTTTAAGACCTGTTTCGAAAGCCTTAAGCACCTTTTTATTAACAGTTTCATCAGTCTCGGCAAAATACTGTCTTCTTTCGGAATGTCCGAGAATAACGTACTCTACGCCTGCATCTTTAAGCATAAGAGGTGAAATTTCACCGGTGAAAGCACCTTTATCTTCAAAATACATGTTTTCAGCGCCGATCATAACATTTGTATCTTTTGTCAGCTGTACGGCAACAGGAATATCAATTGCAGGTACGCAGAAAAGCACGTCAACATCTTTGTTATCAACAAGCGGAATAAGCTCTTTTATAAGCTCAGCTGCTTCTGAAGGTGTCTTGTTCATTTTCCAGTTTCCGGCTACAATTCTTTTTCTCATTATATTCACTCTTTCTTTTATAAAACTTTTATTTTTCAGCGATACATGCAACACCCGGAAGTTCCTTTCCTTCAAGAAACTCAAGAGATGCTCCGCCGCCTGTTGAGATATGCGTCATTTTATCGCCAAATCCCATCTGATTTACAGCTGCTGCACTGTCTCCGCCGCCGATAATCGTAACGGCATCCATATTGCTTAGGAGAGCTGCGATTGACTTTGTTCCCTGAGCAAAATTATCCATTTCAAAAACGCCCATAGGTCCGTTCCATATTACTGTATGGCAAGGAAGAAGTACTTTTGCAAAAAGTTCAATGCTTTCTTCTCCGATATCAAGACCCATCATGTTCTCAGGAATCTGATCCGCCTTAAATGTTTCAAAAGGAGCATCATTTGAGAATTCCGGTGCGCAGACTGTATCACAAGGAAGAAGGAGCTGAACTCCTTTCTCTTTTGCCTTGGCAAGCATTTCCTTTGCATAATCAAGATAATCATCTTCTACAAGACTTTTTCCGATGCTGCCGCCCATTGCCTTAATAAAAGTATAGGCCATTCCTCCGCCGATAATAAGAACATCAACCTTTTCAAGAAGGTTGTTGATGACGGAAATCTTTGAAGAAACCTTTGAACCTCCGAGAATTGCGGCAAATGGTCTTTCCGGATCATCCACTGCATTTCCGAGAAAATCGATTTCCTTCTTCATAAGATAGCCAACAACTGCTTCTTTGACAAAAGAAGCAACACCTGTTGTTGAGCAATGTGCCCTGTGTGCTGTTCCAAATGCATCATTTACGTAGATATCAGCAAGAGAAGCAAGTTCTTTTGAGAAGTTCTCCCCGTTCTTTTCTTCTTCAGGACGGAAGCGTGTGTTTTCAAGAAGGACAATATCGCCTTCTTTCATATCAGCAACAGCTTTTTTTGCATTTTCGCCGATAACGCAATCGTCTTTTGCAAATATAACAGGCTGTCCCATAAGTTCAGAAAGCTTTTCAGCAACAGGAGCAAGCGTAAGCTCCGGTTTTGGTTCTCCCTTTGGTTTTCCAAGATGAGAGCAAACAATAAGCTTTGCACCGTCAGAAACAAGTTTTTTTATCGTTGGAAGAGCTGCGACAATTCTTGTATCATCCGTTATGACGCCATCCTTTAAAGGTACATTAAAATCAACACGTAAAAGAACATTCAGACCTTTTACATTGATGTCATCAATTGATTTTTTGTTAAGCATGATCAATCTCCTAAATAAAATATTTATTCTATTCTACAACCGGTATATATGTTCGTCAATTCATGCAATTTGCCATAAAATCAGGCTGTTCAGGTCAGCTATTTGGCAAACTCGCAGCCACAGAAGTTCTGCCTGTACAGATCGTATTTTTTTGACAGTTCGATTGACTTCTTATACCCTTCTTTTTTCTTAAAATCAGAAGGCAGCCACAGCAGGTTTTCTTTCTGCCCCGGTCCGGCAAGTTCTTCTCCTATGGCATTTATTAGAAAAGCATTTTTATGCGGGCTTACCGTAAGTGTTGTTCCGAAATAATCAGCCCCATGCTTTAGTGCCAGTTCCTTTGTTTTTTTTAGCCGAAGTTCAAAACATTTCGCGCACCTGGCTCCGCCCTCAGGTTCATTTTCGAGTCCTTTAACATTTTCAAGAAATTCACTGTGATCATACGGAAAAGTGCATAATTTTATATCTGATCCGTATTCACGGTTCATTTCATTTATAAGT
>JAZUFV010000169.1:0-5943 GCA_045640845.1 Lachnospiraceae bacterium | reverse complement strand
TGATTTCAGGCATTGTAACAGCCTTTGCATCAGGATGGTTCTCATTCTTCTTCATTGTGATAACACTGTTGTGCTCCCAAGCTTCAAGCTTGTACATACCGTTTGATACATAGGTCTTAGGATCTGTAGCCCAAGCGCCGTCGTTATCAACGATATCTTCTCTTACAGGGAAGAATGTCGGGAATGCAAGGAGCTCATTCCAGTATGGAAGTTTGCCGACTGTTGTAGCTTCGAATGTCTTATCATCAACAGCCTTGATGTTCAGCTTTTCTTCGCCTGTTGCGCCATCAGCCCAAACATCTGCATATCCGTCAACAACCTCGAACATGTAACCATAGTCAGCAGCAAGATCTGTAGAAGCTGCTCTGTTCCATGCAAATTCGAAGTCCTGAGCCTTAACAGGCTCGCCGTCTGTCCACTTAGCATCACGGATAGTGTATGTGTAAGTGAATGTTCCGTCGCCGTTATCAGTTGGCTCTACCAGAGCTTCAGCCATATCCGGAACGATTTCAAGTGTGCCGTCATCCTTCTGAGCCCATTTTGCAAGGCCTGAGAAAAGATGTGCAAGCATTGTTGCTCCGTCAACTGCTGAGTTGAGAGCCGGGTCGATTGACTGTGGTTCTGAAGCGATGCAGACAGCAAGTGACTGTCCTGCTGAAGCTCCGCCGCCACATGCTGCAAGGCCGAGTACCATTACGCCTGCAAGCACTAAAGCAATAATTTTCTTCATGATTTTTTCCTTTCTTAATAAAAATAAACTCATGATTTATTTCCATAACGTGCAGTAACGGATCCACTCACTGCACGAAACGAACATAATAATTGTTCCCGCGAAAAGCCGCAGTTTACTTTACCACCCAAAATGGCCGTTTGCAACTTAATTAATTTCGTTCACCCTGTGGCAGGCTACAAAATGTCCCGGTTTAACTTCATTGAAATCAGGCATTGCATCTGCACATGACGGAACCGCATATCTGCACCTTGTACGGAAAGGACATCCGCTCGGTGCGTTCAGAGGACTTGGGATATCTCCCTCAAGAACAATCCTCTTGTTTGCCCTTGCAACCACAGGATCAGGTACAGGTACCGAAGAAAGAAGGCTCTGGCTGTACGGATGAAGAGGATGGTTATAAATCTCTTCAGCATCTCCCATTTCCACCATTCTTCCAAGGTACATAACTGCTATACGGTCTGAAATATGGCGTACTACCAGAAGATCGTGAGCGATGAACAGGTAGGTAAGTCCCAGCTTGTCCTGAAGCTCATCAAACATATTGATAACCTGAGCCTGGATACTTACGTCAAGCGCTGAAACCGGCTCATCGCATACGATGAATTCAGGATTGCTTGCCAGTGATCTTGCGATACCGATACGCTGGCGCTGTCCGCCTGAGAACTCATGTGCGTAGCGTGCTGCATGCTCTGAGTTAAGTCCTACATATCCCATCAGTTCAAGAACTCTGTCATGACGTTCTTCCTTTGATGCATAAAGCTTATGGATATCAAGAGGCTCAGCAATGATATCCGCAACTGTCATACGAGGGTTAAGTGATGAATAAGGGTCCTGGAAAACCATTGTGGCTTTCTTTCTGAATTCCTTCAGAGCAACCTTATTATTGATCTCTTCGCCGTCATAGAAAATCTGGCCGTCGGTAGGTTTGTAGAGCTGAAGAATGGTACGGCCTACAGTTGTCTTACCACATCCTGACTCTCCTACAAGGCCCAGGGTCTCACCCTTTTTTATCTGGAATGAAACATCATCAACAGCCTTAAGCGGCTTGTTTTTGAACATTCCCATGTTGATGTTGAAGTATTCCTTAAGGTGCCTAACGTCAACTAATGTCTTGCTGTTTTCATTCATTGCAGAGCACCTCCATCAGATTATATTCATCAATCTTGTCTTCCTTAAGAGTGCCGTTTTCAATGGCTTCCTTTATGCACATCCAGCATGCTGAACGGTGATCCTCATTAAGAGTGATCCTGAAAGGCTTCTCGCGGAGACAGATCTTCATGGCTGCATCACACCTTGGTGCGAACGGGCAGCCCTTAGGCATATTCAGAAGGTCTATAGGAGTACCCGTGATAGGCTGCAGCTTCTTTCCTGCCGTATCAGCCGTAGGGATAGATCTCATAAGCCCCTTTGTATATTCATGTGCCGGATGGTAGAAAATCTCATCGGCAGTTCCCTGCTCGCAGATTCCGCCGGCATACATAACGATAACTTCATCGCAGAGCTGGGCAACAACGCCAAGGTCATGAGTGATCATGATGATTGCCATTCCCAGTTCCTTCTGCAGATCCTTCATAAGGTCAAGGATCTGTGCCTGAATGGTAACATCAAGAGCTGTTGTAGGCTCATCGGCAATCAGGATATCCGGCTCGCATGCAAGTGCCATTGCTATCATGGCACGCTGACGCATACCGCCTGAAAGCTCGTGAGGATACTGTTTAACACGCTTCTCCGGCTCATTAACATTGCAGAGCCTCAGCATCTCAACTGCTCTTTCCTTTGCTTCCTGCTTATTTCTGTTTGTATGAAGAAGGATTGCTTCCTCAAGCTGGTGACCCACAGTATAAGTAGGGTTCATGGAAGTCATCGGGTCCTGGAAGATGATGGAGATCTTGTTTCCGCGGATCTCTTTCATTTCTTTTTCAGATGCTCCCACAAGTTCTTTTCCGTCAAACTGGATGGAGCCTTCGGTGATCTTACCCGTTGCAGCAAGTATCTGCATTACAGAATATGCCGTAACAGATTTTCCCGAACCTGACTCTCCTACTATTCCGAGTACTTTTCCTCTTTCGAGGTTGAATGATACTCCGTTTACTGCCTTAACTTCACCTGCATCAGTAAAGAAGGAAGTATGAAGATTTCTCACTCTGAGTAAAGGTGTATTTTCTCCCATTTCTTTCCTCCTTAACTATTGAGCTTAGGGTCAAATGCGTCCCTGAGGCCGTCGCCGAACAGGTTCAGTGACAGAACTATAAGTGAAATAACAAGTGCCGGTATGAGCAGACGATAACCGTAGCTGCTGATTCCGTTCAGCGCATCAGATGCAAGTGATCCGAGTGAAGGCATAGGTGCGTTTACACCAAGGCCGAGGAATGAGAGGTAGCTCTCTGTAAAGATCGCGCTCGGGATCTGAAGTGCCGTATATACAACGATGATACCGATGCAGTTAGGAAGCAGATGCTTCATGATTATCCACTTTCCTTTTGCTCCGGCAGTCTTTGCTGCAAGAACATATTCCTGTTCCTTAAGGGAAAGGATCTGGCCGCGGATCTGACGAGCCATGCTTACCCAGTACAGAATACCGAATATGATAAACAGTGAGATCATGTTGCTGCCCAGGCTCTCAAGGGCTGTTCCCGCAAGAGCTGCCTTCATCGGCTCCCTGATAACCGCTGCCAGAAGAATGATCATAAGCATATCCGGCAGTGAATAGAACACATCTACTATTCGCATTATGATAAGGTCGACCTTGCCGCCGAAGTAACCTGAAATGGCGCCGACAACAAAACCGATGATAAGAACTATCAGGCTGGCAAAGAAACCAACGCCGAGTGATACTCTTGTTCCGTAAACGATACGGATGAAGTAATCACGGCCGGCGGAGTCTGTTCCGAAAACGTGAGGGAATATGCTCTCGCCTGCATCCATGCGGGCCTGCTCTGTTGCTCCGTACTCAAACGGCTTAAGGTTTGCGTATGAAGGATCAACGCTTCCTGATGTAATACCCAGCTGTGTCTCATAGGCATATGGCCAGAAGAACGGGATGAATATTGCTGCCAGTGCAATAACTATGATAACGATTGCACTTACTGTTGCCACCTTGTTCTTGAGAAGTCTCTTCATACCATCCTTAAAGAATGTTGTTGAAGGACGCATCTGAACGAGGTATTCCTTTTCCTTTTCCGAAGCCGGCAGGAAGTTGTCCATATTTACCTGGAGGCTGAAAGGATTGTTTTTGTTGATTAAACTCATTTTTTAGCCTCCTTTTACTGGAAATCGATTCTCGGGTCAACCACTTTGTACATGATGTCACTGATAAGGTTCATAACAACTATCAGCGTTGCCAGTACAATGGTGGTTCCCATAACCATCGTGTAGTCACGGTTGATGATACTCTGCACGAATGCACGTCCGATTCCCGGAACGGAGTAGATCTGCTCAACAACCAGTGAACCTGTAACAATATATGCAAGCATAGGTCCGAAATATGTGATATCCGGAATAAGACCGTTCTTAAGGGCATGTCCGAAGATGATCTTTGTGTTTGAAACGCCCTTTGCCTTTGCTGTCCTGATGTAATCCTGTCCCAGAACATCAAGCATTGATGAACGCGTAAGACGGGTAACATTTGCCATAGGCGAAAGACCAAGTGTGATGATAGGAAGCACAAGTCCTGCTGCGGTAGAACCGTTTGCAGGAGCCCATCCAAGCTGAACGGCAAATATAAGCAGAAGCAGTGAGCCGACGATAAATCCCGGCATTGAGATGAATGCCGTGGCTATTACCATTATTATTCTGTCTACAACGGTATTTCTCTTTAAAGCTGCGATAGCGCCGAGAATGATTCCGACAACAGCTCCCCAGACTGCCGCAATGATACCCAGCTTAACTGAGGTCTTAAGACCGTCGCCGATGATGTTCAGAACCTGGCGGCCTTTCTGTTTAAGTGAAGGACCGAAATCGAACTTCGTTACGATGTCCTTCATATACGTTCCGTACTGCTCGATAAGCGGCTTATCAAGACCATACTTTGCTTCCATCGCTGCCTGCACTGAAGGGCTTACGGCTTTCTCACTTGTGAAAGGTCCGCCCGGGATAAGATGCATGGCAAAAAATGTTACTGTCATAACAACCCAGATAGTAACGAGCGACAGAATGATTCTCTTAATGATGTAAGATACTGTTTTTGGATCCATTCTTCAACTCTCTTTTCTGACGTGTTTTTGTCCGTATGTAAAGACAATACGAGACAATAATCCATATTAAGTAAAGATTATAAAACTCTTTGCGTCTTTTTTCAATGTTTTTTCACAAACTAAGGCAATTTGTGACGGAAGCTGTGACAGGAAAAATGTGAAATCATGCAAAACTGTTCGTTTTTACCCCGGTTTTGAGTCAAGCCTTTCACTTTTGCACGTTTTTTCCTAAGGGACACAAATCTCCGGGATATTTTCGGATAACTCGTAAAGCATTTTGTTGACATTTGCTTTACAACTTTATATAATCAGAACAGATTTCAGAAGATGATTTTAGGAGGCACAGAAGATGGCACAGACAATGGTTAATTTTCGTCTGGACGAAAATTTAAAAAAGAACATGGAAGATGTATGCAGGGAGATGGGAATGAGCATGACAACAGCTTTTACGATATTTGCCACTAAAGTCAGCCGGGAAAGAAGGATCCCTTTTGAAATAAGTGCTGATCCATTTTATTCGGAACGCAATATGAGCTATCTTAAAAAAGTCATTTCAGATATTGAGACCGGAAAAGCCACCCTTATCGAGCATGAGCTGCTGGAGGACTAGCATGAAGCTATTGTGGGAAGAGAAGGCATGGGAAGACTATTGCTACTGGCAAACGGATAAAAAGGTGTTTTTTCATCACCCATAGATCATTTTGATTTTTTGGAAAAAAGTTCGTTTGGTCCTACTGAGGCATTTCCATGCTGTCCGGGACCAAAGTGACTTTGCGTTTGGTCCTACTGAGGCATTTCCGTGCTGTTTAAGACCAAAATGACGATGCGTTTGGTCTTACTGAGGCATTTCCATGCTGTTTAAGACCAAAATGACGATGCGTTTGGTCCTACTGACTCATTTCCATGCTGTTTAAGACCAAAATGACTTTGCGTTTGGTCCTGCCAGGGTGTTTCAGCGGTGTCTAGGAGCAAAGTGACGTAGAGTTTTGTCCAATAACTGAAAAAACTGCCGCTGTT
>JAZUFV010000168.1:0-7761 GCA_045640845.1 Lachnospiraceae bacterium | reverse complement strand
ATTTTTGCATTAACAGATATATAAGAATCGGCATGCAGGAGTGTTCCTTCTCCGACAAAGGAATACTTTGGATTATAGTGTCCGGACAAATCAACTGATAATTCTTTTAATCCACTACCTGCAACCTTTTCAGATATGATTTGCCTGATAAAAGGCTCTCCAACAGAGATGATTACTCCTATCCCCTCTAATTGTTTTTCTTTTAATATTTCATCTAGTGTCCAACTATGAAAGCCCATGCACTCCCTTATTTCAGGATTATCATCAATAAAACCAAGTAGTTTATACTTTGAACCACTCATGAAATGTTCGGCGAGTTCGTTACCGACACCACCGCAACCGTAAATATAGATTTCTTGCATCTCAATTCTGCCTCATTAATACAAATTGAATTGTTAATCACTCTTTGTTCCTTTAAAACGTTCCATTGTTACGCTTGTATCTGAGCTTATCCCCTCTCGTTTAAGCACAGTTTTAACGGTACTAAATATTATTTTCCAATCTCCAATGAAAGTGATGTGATCAACGTATTTTACATCCCAGTCAAACTTTTTTTCCCAGGAAATAGCATTTCTGCCATGCACCTGAGCAAGACCAGTAAATCCTGGCCGAACCTCATGTCTTCTCGCCTGATGTTCGTTGTACAGTGGAAGATAATCTACCCTTAATGGTCTCGGTCCTACAACACTCATATCACCTTTCAACATATTGAATAGTTCAGGGATTTCATCAAGCGATGTTGATCTAAGAATCTTCCCGAAATGCGGAAGCCGTTGAACATCAGGAAGCAATTCTCCATTCTCATCCCGCTCGTCAGTCATTGTTCTAAACTTATAAATTTTGAATACTTTCCCATATAATCCAGGCCTTTCCTGCATGAATAAAACTGGTGAACCAAGCTTAATACGTACAAGAATTGCTGTTACAAGCATTATTGGACTTAATACAATAATCGCAAATAATGCACACAGAAAATCCTGTGGGCGTTTAAAATATTTCTCATAAAAACCATACGGCTTATGTTGCATATGTTCATCTTCCCTCTAAAGAAAACATGCTCGAATTACTTTAATAATCCTATCCTGTTGTTCCGTCGTCATTTTGTTATCACTCGGCAGGCACAGACCTCTTTCAAAGATGTCTTCGTTCACTGCACTGTCGGTGGCTATTTTGCCGTCGCCTGTTGTGGTAACAAACGCATTGTCTTTATATATTGGTTGCATGTGCATTGGCTTCCAGATTGGTCGGCCTTCTGCATTGATGCTTGCTATTGCTTCCAGTATTTCTGAAGGACAGGTCTTGCCGCTTTCCTTTTCATACAGCGGTTCTGTGTCGGTTCTGTTCTGTCGGCACATGGCCTCTTTATCAATAATGAGACATGAAAGCCAGAAGTTCGGCTCCATGCTGTTTTCTATATAAGGGTTCATCTGAACCGGCAGGTCTTTAAGACCTTCTTTATATCTCATATAGATGGCTTTTTTCTGGGCGATGTGTTCTTCCAGATGAGGGAACTGGCCGCGCACAACTCCTGCAACCACGTTGCTCATGCGGTAGTTGTATCCCAGCTCTTCATGCTGATACCATGGTGCATTTTCCCTCGACTGGGTGGACCATTTTCTGGCATGGTCTGCGGCCTCCTTGCAGTCTGTAACCAGTGCGCCACCACTGGAACCGGTAATGATCTTATTACCGTTAAAGGAAATTACATTATATGTTCCGAAAGATCCTGTTGGCCGTTTCTTATATGTTGCGCCCAGGGATTCTGCTGCATCCTCAACAATAACTGCACCGTGTTTGCTGCAGATTTTCTGAATTTCATCCAGTTTTCCGGGAGTTCCGTAAAGATTGGCCACCACAACCACTTTTACATCTGGGTACAGTTCAAAAGCTTTTTCAAGTGCGGCGGGATTCATGTTCCAGGTTTCATATTCTGAATCTATGAAGATTAGGATTCCACCCTCATATACCACAGGATTCACCGTGGCGGCAAATGTCATATCTGAGCAGAAAACCTTGTCTCCTCTTTTTACTCCGGCAAGCTTCATTGCCAGGTGGAGTGCTGCTGTTCCGGCTGAAAGCCCCACGGCATATTTATTGCCTGTCTTTTCTGCAGAAAGGCGTTCCACTTCATCTATATTTTTTCCGACTGTGCTCATCCAGTTGGTATCATAGGCCTCCTGCATGAACTTCAGCTCTTCGCCATGCATAGTGGGTGAGCTGAGCCAGACTTTCTTTTCAAATGGTTCAATTTTATTGTTTTCAGGGCAGAACATTTTTCTCTCTTTCTATATACGACAAGGGAATACCCGAAGGTATCCCTTTTATTTACTTATTTGGAGTAACTTTATACGTCGGCACAATCCGTGCCACTTCGTTTCGTACCTCTGTTTCGTTGCCGTAGAGCTTGTCGCTTAGTTTTTCAAGTTCGCCAAAGAAGCTGTATTCGTCAAACTTTATCGGCATTGCTACGCTTATCAGTTTGTTCTTTGTAGGGCGGAGGCCTTCTTCGTCCATAAGCCGCTCTTCGAAGAGTTTTTCGCCTGGGCGAAGGCCGGTGTATTCAATCTTTATGTCTTTATCCGGTTCAAAACCTGAAAGTCTTATCAGGTTTCGTGCAAGGTCATCTATTTTTACGGGTTCGCCCATGTCAAGTACGCAGATGTCTCCGCCAAATGCGTAAACGCTGGTCTGAAGCACCAGGTTAACTGCTTCGGGGATGGTCATGAAGTAGCGGATGATATCAGGGTGAGTAACAGTGACAGGGCCTCCTTCTGATATTTGCCGCTTGAAGAGGGGAACAACGCTGCCGTTGCTGCCCAGCACGTTTCCGAAGCGGACGGCAAGGAATGATGTATGCGCGTTCTTGAGGCCGGCCTTTATATCTTCGATGGCGCCTTTTTCAATCTCGTGCGATGCGAACGGAAGCGGGATGGTGTCGGCTTTGTTTTCGCGGATGAGGCGGTCCATTGTCTGGACGATCATCTCGCAGATGCGCTTTGAGGCGCCCATGATGTTGGTCGGGTTTACGGCCTTATCGGTGCTGATGAGCACAAATTTTTCGGCGCCGTATACGGCTGCGGCGAATGCGGTCTTATATGTGCCGAGTGAGTTGTTCTTTATGGCTTCGCACGGGCTGTCCTCCATAAGTGGCACATGCTTGTGGGCGGCTGCGTGGTATACGAAGTCCGGTCTGTATTCTTTGAACACCTGAAGCATCTTCCGGCTGTCGCGCACACTGCCGATGAGGACGAGAAGGTTAAGCTCAGGGTTTTTTTTCTTGAGTTCAAGCTGGACGTCGTAGACGCCGTTTTCGTAAATGTCGAAGAGGATGAGCTGGCGCGGGCTGTAGGATGCCACCTGGCGGGCAAGCTCGGAGCCGATGGAGCCGCCTCCTCCTGTGATGAGGACTACTTTGCCGCTCAGCATTTCGCCTATGGAGCCGAGGTCGACGCTTACAGGTTCGCGGCCCAGGAGGTCTTCGATGGAGACTTCACGGATATCGCTTTCGCCTATATTGGCCGCATCTGCCAGTTCATCAAGAGCCTTTACAGTACGCAGTTCGCATCCTGTTTCCTTGCAGATATTCAGAAGCTCTCTTTTTTCTGCCGGTGTGGCACTTGGGATTGCAAAATATATTTTTTTGATGCCGTATTTTTCCACGGCTTCAAATATTTTTGTTCTGTTTCCGAAAACCGGTATATCTGAAACAAATCTGTCTGCTTTGTTTGGGTTATCGTCAATAAAGCACTTCACCACTTCATTGACTTCCTGAGCCATTGTTATGTTTTTCAGGATCATCAGCCCGGCTGAACCTGCGCCGATGACCATAACATGCTTTGCATCCAGTTTTCTCTGGCGTCTGGTATCTTTGATGAAAAGCACAAATCTGTAAGCCACCCTTATGCCTATGGTGAAAAACGCCTGGAAAAAGATTCCGAAAACATAATATGAAATTGGCATTCTGTAGCCGACCAGAATGGAGCCGGCAACCATGACCACAAGGTCTATGCCCAGTGCAAATATGCCTTTAAGAGCCGCCCTGATGCTGAAGTGGTTCCAGATCATCCTGTAGTAATGCACTATCACAAAAACAAGAATACAGATCAGCGCATAGGGAATGATGATATATTTATGCCATGTGAGATAATTCTCCGGAATGGAGCTATAGTGCAGGTCGAATCTTAATAAAAGAGCAAAAAAGTATGAGCCGCAGATGGCCAGGAAATCAAATACCACCAGGATGGCTGAAATCCACTGCCAGTGCTCTATCTTAAATTTTCTGCCGTTCCCTTTGCTCATGTTTCTTCCTGTTAATTATTTGTTTTCCGGTTCTGCTGGATTTTCAGCTTCTGCCTCTGCTGCCTCTTCAGCCTGTTTGGCCGCATGATCATAGCCGTAGCCGTAACCATAGCCATACTGGCCATAGGAATATCCGTACTTGCCGTAGCCATAGCCCTTTCTGCCGTAGCCATAACCATAGCCGCGCTTGCTGTAGCGTGATTTATATGCTTCCTTCAGCTCGTTTGCACAGGTGAATACAAAGCCCACAATCTTTGCGCCTGCCATGTTGAGTGCGTTAAGTCCCTCGTTTACATGGTCTGTCCTTGCTGCGTTTCTTCGCACAACAAAGATAACACCGTCACTCTTTCTGGCAAGTATGGCTGCATCGGTAACTGCGCATGCAGGTGCTGAGTCTATTATCACAAAGTCATATTTCTTTTTAAGGATTGCCAGAAGCTCATCCATGGCTGCCAGTCCCAGAAGTTCCGAAGGGTTTGGCGGCACACTGCCTGCAGGCATAACATCAAGCCCGTTTGAGAGATGATAAATGGCATCCGCAATCTTGCTCTTTCCAATGAGCACGTTGCTGAGGCCCGGTTCTGCAGGAAGCTTCAGCACCTTTGCAACATGCGGCAGACGAAGGTCTCCCTCAATAAGCAATACTCTCTGCTTTGCCAGGGCAATGGTTATTGCCAGGTTGACTGATGTTGTTGATTTTGTCTCGCCCTGGTTTGCACTGGTGATGACCACCGTTTTGCAGACAGACTCTGACATTGAAAAATCAAGGTTTGTACGAAGGCTCTTATATGCCTCGCTTATGGCAAACGGCGTCTTTTTGGAAAGAATGGTGTGCTCACGCAGCACATTCTTGCTCTTTCCCACCAGTTTTGCCTCACTGCCGTATATATGTTTGCCGCGCACAAGGTCATCAAAGTCCGGAATTGAGCCGAGAAGAGGGATGTCATCCCAGCTCTCAAAATCAGTCACTTCCTTGATGCGCCTGTCCGCAAGGCCTATTATCAGAATGATGATGGCTGAAAGCACAAGGCCGATAACCGCGCCCATTGCTGCATTCTTTGCATTATTCGGGGCAGATTTTCCTTTCGGCACTGTGGCATAATCCACAACCTTTGCTGATGAGCCTTCGACTATTTCTCCTATGGCCGTTGGTGCCACCTTGGCAATGGCATTTGCAATATCTGCCGAAAGCTGAGGATCCGGGCTGGTCACAACAACCTGAAAAACTTCTGTTTCATTTACGGCACCGATGCTTGTCATCCCCTTCAGTGCGGAAGGATTGATATCCATGCCCAGCTCTGCCACAACATCCTTCATGAAGTTCTCACTCTTGATGATGGCTGCATATGTGTTTACCAACTGAATGGATGCGGAAATGTCAGCTGCTGATATATAATTGGCATTATATGTATTTTCGCTGACTTCCTTCAGGTTATTGTTGTTAACATACATAAGGATTCCTGCCCTGTATGTCGGGGTGATCATAAACCTGCTGTAGCAGTAAAAAGCTATGCCGAAAAGCAGTGTCACCACAATGATGATCCACTTACGTTTCCAGAGAAGCTTTAAAAGCTTCATCAGATCAATCTCAACAACCTGGTTCTCTTTTGTCTTTTTATGCATTGTGCCTCCCTGCATAGTACAATATTGCTTGCCTATTTGTCAATTATTTGTGTACTATGTTATATCTGTATTCTGCCTTTTCCCGGCAAAAGTTCCATTGACTTTTGTCAAATTTTTCTTTTATGTGCGCAATTAATTTATTATACCATAAATACCCAGATATTGGTATCTGAATACTGTTTTTAAAGCTCTGTTTTTTTATTGCAGATCTCAAGTGCTGCGCTGCGGTGGGTAACGATCAGGCAGGTGCGGTTTTTAAGGCTTTTTATGTTGGCCAGCAGCTTTGCCTCAGTCTGCCCGTCAAGTGCGCTTGTGGCTTCATCCAAAAGCAATACCGGTGCCTTTGAAAGCAGGGCCCTGGCAATGGCGATCCTCTGGGCCTGGCCCTCCGAGATTCCCACTCCTCTTTCTCCAAGAACAGAATCCAGTCCGTTTTCAAGACCTGTGATAAGCTCATCTATGCAGGCCAGCTTTGCTGCCTCCATTATTTCCGCATCATCCGGAGAATCTTCCCGGAAAAGCTTTATGTTGTCACGCAGTGTCCCTGAAAACAGGGCATTCCCCTGCGGCACGTAGGCAAAGAGCCCGGCAATTTTTCCCCTGTACTCTTTTCCGTCAACTTTCTTAACGATGCTTCCCGCATTCGGTGAATAAAGGCCTAAAAGCAGTGAGAAAAGTGTTGTCTTTCCTGCGCCGGAAATGCCTGTTATGGCCACCGCATCGCCCTTTTCAATGCTCAGTGAAAGACCGTCAATAACCTTCCCTTCACCGTAAGAGAACTCCAGGTCTGTTATATTTATCTGCTCAAACGCTGCCAGTTCTTTTTCCGAAAGCCTTACGGATTCTTCATCATCCGGAAGGGCATATACTTCAAGCAGCCTCTCGGCTGATGATACCGCTCCGTACAAAGTGGAAAGGGTTGAGATGAAGCCCTCAAACGGTGCCTGCACCTTTCCCACCAGCTGCAGCATGGCTGTGAGCGTGCCGTAAGTGATGCTGCCGTTTGCAATTGCAAGGCAGCCCCAGATCATTGCATAAAAGTAACTCCCCTGAAAGACAAGGCCCAGGCCTGTTCCCATGAGCGCCGAAAAACGTCCGCGGCGCAGCTGCGCATTGGTGAAGAGCATCTGCAGCTTATCGTTTTCATCCACCATGCGCTCTTCCGATCCGGAAGCTTTCACGATGCGGATGTTTTCAAGTGTTTCCTGCACGTTTGCGTGAAGCTTATCCTCCGCCTTCATTGTGTCCTTATGAAAGCTCTTCATTTTGTTTTTGAAAAGCAGTGATGCCACAGTGCCGAGAACGCCTGCCGCCAGGACTATGATCAGGAATACGCTGTTCATGTTAAGCAGGATGATGGCTGCACCCACAAGCTGCACAACAAGGAACAGCAGCGGCCGAATGACGTTCATCACGCCGTTTGTGACCACGTTTACATCTGAAAAAACTCTGTTTACAAGCTCGCCGCTGTGAAAGGCCGAGATGCTGCCGTACCGTTTTTTAAGCAGTGTGCGGATGGCCTCGGCGCGCATTTTCCTCAGCAGGCCTGCGCGTATTCTTATGGAGATGACGTTTCTCACATAATTAAGTGCCAGTGAGAATACCACCATTACGCACAGGATGATGGCTGCCTGTGTGAAGCGAGTCATATCGCCTTTAACCGCGCAGTCAACAACTTCTTTTGTGACCAAAGCGAATGCAAGCGAAACCAGGGCGCTGACCACCTGCATTAAGCTGAGGAGCAGTATTTTGCCCCTGTTTCCTTTTGAGGACTCCCAGATTTTTGCCAGCCCCGGGCTCTTCAGTTTTTCAAAGAATTTCTTAATGTATCCGATCATT
>JAZUFV010000167.1:0-3155 GCA_045640845.1 Lachnospiraceae bacterium | reverse complement strand
TCATCATCAAGAAGAATGGTCTTACCATTTCCGGTATTACAGAAAAAGAATATATCGTCACTGAAGAGGGCGTGAGTGATCTGACCATTGACGGATTGACGGTCAGCGGGTCAGATGATGCAATTGAGTTTTTTGGAGATTGTGAGCTGATTCTCAAGGGCAACAACTATCTGAGTGGTGAATACAATGGGTTAGTATTCTACCGCAGCGCCGAGATCTCCGGAAGCGGAAACCTGACTACATTGGGCGATGTGTATGTAATCTATGCATATGGTGCACTTACCATATCCGCTTCAGGCAACATCACCGTTGACGGCATCGGCACCTATGCAGTTGGAATTTACAGTCAAGAGGACCTTGAATTTACGAACGCCGTAGACAAGGTGCTCGTCTATGGAGAAAACACTTCATCTGGTGCCATTAGTTGGGGTGCCGGCAGCAGCATGATCATTGCCAATGGACTGACAATCAAAGGATTACCGGAATATACGGAAGATGAAAGCGCCATCACGGGTGAAGTAACCTATAAGCCGGAATATGAATGCGTAAAGGCAGGCAATGCAGTTGCCAGATCAGTGCTGATCACGGGGGCAGGTCCTATAGAAACGAAGGGCGAATACAAAGTTGTTCATTATATAGAGACTCTTGCAGGCGGCTTCACAGATTATCAAACTGAAACCCTTGAGGGTACCGTGGGGACAGAAGTCACCGCTGAAGATATCACTATCGACGGCTTTCAGTATGATCCGGATAATGCACAAAATGTAAAAACAGGCACAATTACCGGATCCGGTGAAGAACAGCTGGTATTAAAGCTTTATTATAAAATAAACAGATACACTGTTTCTTATGAATATGAGGGAACGGTTCCGAAGGGAGCATCAGAACTTCCAAAGTCCACCGCTCACAAATTTCTTGAAATAGTGACCGTCGCAGAGAATGCTTCTGCGCCGGGATACACATTTTCAGGCTGGAAGAAGGATGGAAAAGTTGTAAGTTCATTTGGAATTACTGACAGCGATGTTACGCTGAAAGGTTCATTTACCGCAAATGGTGCTGAGATCAAATATCAGCCGGAACAGACTGAGAAGGAAGTTCCTGCCGTTATCGCGACTGCGGATAAGATAAATTATGATGACAAAATCTGCATACTTCCGGGTGACGGAACATGGACGGCACCGGAAGGCCTTGAAGAATCAGATACCGATAATGTTTACATCGTTAAGAGCGAATCCTGCGTGGATATAGGCAAAGCTGCTGCTCCTGAAGGACAGATGTTCCTGGGATGGAGCTATGAAAAGAAGAGTCTGCCGACATTTACCGCTATATACGCGGGCGATGTGCTTGGCAATAAGGATCCGGATACCGGGAAAGACCTGGCCGACGGTGTTCCTGATAAATACCAGAGCTTTTCAACCTTTAAAATTATTCACGGCACGTGGAGCACGGATAAGACCGATGAGATCAAAGAGTACGCAGTGCTTTACGCAACTGATGGAAAGACATGGGCTGAAGACGGCAAAGGCCATTTGGCAAGCGATCAGATACCGACAGGTATGAAGGCAGCCGCCGGCTATAAGACAGGCAGCTGGTATAGCATTGACCTGTCGATCGGATCTGATGAGATTATAGGGGATGAAATTACATCCGAACACAGCTTTACATATGAGTACAGACCTGAACCGATCAGCTATACCGTGAAGTTTGATCCAAACGGAGGAGAGGGCTCCATGGAAAATGAGAGCTTTACTTACGATGCGGAACAGGCACTCACAAAGAGCAAATTTACCAGAGAAGGATATATATTCAGCGGATGGGGAATGACCGATGATGCTGTTTCTATAGATTATTTAGACGGTGACATGGTAAAGAACCTTACCGATATCGACGGCAAGACGGTTACACTTTACGCACTCTGGTCCGGAGAACCGCGCGCGTTAAGCTACCAGCCTGTGCAGACAGGAGCAGAGAGACCGGAGACTCAGATGATTGAGCTTGCTTATGGCGATCCGGTCAGGATTATTTTGGAAGATGACAGCTTTTCACCTGCAGTGAAGGGAATACTTTCAATTCCTGAAGAACTGAGCGCAAGTGGAAAGCCGAATATTTACATTTTTAAGCCAAAGACAAACCTGTATCTCAGAGAAGCGGATGCGCCTATCGGCTATGCTTTCCTGGGCTGGGAGTACACAAAATATGATGGTATCCCTTCGTTTACCGCACGTCTCAGGCTGAGTACCTATACCGTGAAGTTTGATGCCAATACAGGCAGCGGAACAATGGAGGATGAGACCTTCCTTTATAACGAAGAAAAAGCCCTCACCAAGAACGCTTTCACAAAGTATGGCTACACCTTTAAAGGCTGGGCATATGATCCGGAATCAGATACACCGGACTTTGCGGACGGCGCAAGCGTGAAGGATCTGACACTGACAGACGGTGAGAAAGTTACACTTTACGCACTTTGGAAAGTAAAGGATGTTGAAATTAAATATCAGCCGGAACAGATTGCAGATGAAGTGCCGGATCCGATACCGACAAAGGACGTGATCCGGTACAGTGATACGATCTTTGTGAACCCGGGTGAAGGAACATGGACAGCTCCGGAAGGTCTTGAAGAATCAGAATATGAAAATGTTTACGTAGTTAAGAGTGAAACCGGCATAGATATCGGCAAGGCAATTGCTCCTGAAGGCAAAGTATTCCTGGGATGGAACTATAAGACGAGTGCATTCACCGCAATCTACGCTGACGATGTCCTTGGCAATAAGGATCCGGAGACAGGAGAAGACCTGGCCGACGGCGTTCCGGATAAATACCAGCATTATTCCGAGTTCGATGTCCGGCACGGTACATGGAAAGACGGAACAAAGGATACGATCAAGGAATATGCAACGCTTTATAAATATAATCCGGATGGAATGTTCTGGTTTGAGGAGGGTTCCGGCCATCTGAAAGAGTCTCAGGTCCCGACAGGCATGCTTGCCGATACCGGTTACAAGGCAGGAGCCTGGACGATCTTCCCGGACGGTACGGCGCGCACGGTCAAGCAGATCGCAGATGATTATGTGACGCATAAGTGGGCATCACGCGAGTATTATAAATACCGCTATGAATTTACGCCGATCAGCTATACCGTGAAGTTTGACGCGAAC
>JAZUFV010000166.1:0-8594 GCA_045640845.1 Lachnospiraceae bacterium | reverse complement strand
TAAGAAAGGGAAGGGGAGTCAGACCTTAAACTGACCATATTCCTCGCCATTCTTCTTCTGGAATCTTCCATTGCAGCGTAATGTTTTCTGGTGGTATTTACATCAGCGTGGCCCAAAACATCGGCCACCAGGTAAATATCAGCTGTTTCTTTATACAGCTGAGTGCCGTATGTGGACCGAAGTTTATGAGGCGTAATTTTCTTAAGCTGTGTAACAAGACCGGAATATTTCTTTACACGCTGTTCAACGCTTCTTACAGCCATTCTTCTTTTCTGAAGTGAGAGAAAAAGGGCATTCTCGTGGCCTTCCTGAGGGATGATAGCTGTTCTTTCACGAAGATACTCCAAAAGAGCATCTTCAACTTCATCCCCAAAGTAAACAACAACCTGATTGCCGCCCTTGCGCACAATACGGATCCCGTGATTCTTAAAATCAACATCATTGATATCAAGACCGATGCATTCAGAAACACGGATTCCCGTGCCTAAAAGAAGAGTAAGGATCGCAAGGTCCCTGATCCTGGTTTTCTCATGAAAATGCTGCTGATGTGAGGTCAGGTCACGGCCTGTTTCAGCTTCATCAAGAAGCTGGGCAACCTCATCCGAATCAAGCCTGATAATGTCTTTTTCATGCAGTTTTGGCATTTTAACAATTGCAGCAGGATTATTTTTGATCATTTCCATCCTGTAAAAGTAATTATAGAATGATTTAACGCTTGCAAGTTTGCGCGAAATACCGCGTTCGCTGTTTGTGCGCTGAGTATCATCTGATGAAGAATATACCTTAAGATAATCAAGATAATCCTGTATATCGGTCGGAGTCACTTTATCGATAGAGGAGATATTCCAGTCGGTTATCTGTCTGTTTCCTCCGATGTTTGTTTCATTTTTAAGGAAATTAAAGAAAATAATAAGGTCATATGCGTAAGCAATGCGTGTACGCACAGATGTTGTCGGTTCAATGCCTCTGAAAAAAACAGATGCAAATCCGGGAAGTTCTTTTAATTTTTCCCGGAGCCTGAGTTCCATATCAATTTTAAACTGTTCATGATAACTTTTTGCCGGCATAAGAATTAACTCCCTGAAAAAATTTTTCATATTGGTATGAATAGAGCTATTTTTATATTAATGGATTTATTCGCAAAAGTCAACTTTAACGAAGAGATAGCGGCAAAAATAACCGGAGTAGTGGTCAGAAGATACTAAAAAAGCCCGTAAGGGCTCAATTTAGTTTATCAAGAAGTTTTAAAAAGTATTCAGGAAGTTCTGAGGAAAATTCCATATACTCACCTGTACGCGGATGATTAAATCCAAGAACGCGTGCATGAAGCGTCTGTCCCTCAAGCGGATTTCCTTCAAGCTTATATTCGGAAAGCTTTCCTCCGTATGTAATGTCTCCTAAAAGCGGATGATTGATACTTTTCATGTGTACGCGTATCTGATGCGTTCTTCCGGTCTCCAGAACGCATTCTATATGCGCATATTTAGCGAACTGATTGATCACATTGTAATGCGTAACCGCGCTGCGGCCGCCGGGAACGCCTGCAGCCATTAATTTACGGTCATTTGAGCTTCTGCCTATTGTTTTATCGATAGTTCCGCTTTTTTCCTTAAATACGCCTACAGCGATTGCTTCATATTTTCTTGTTATACTGTGGATTTTCAGCTGCTCTGCAAGAGAACTATGCGCGAAATCATTTTTCGCACATACGAGCAGACCGGATGTATCTTTATCAATTCGGTGAACAATTCCCGGACGAAGAATTCCGTTTATCCCGGAAAGATCGGTACAATGATACATAAGGGCATTGACGAGTGTTCCGGTGTAATGACCTGCAGCCGGATGTACAACCATGCCCTTTGGTTTATTGACTACAAGAAGATCTGAATCTTCATATACAATATCCAGCGGAATGTTTTCAGCAGAAATTTCAGGCTGAATGCTGTCCGGAATAAGAAAGCTGATCTCATCACCATCTTTAACACGATAGTTTGATTTCACCACTGCCCCATTTACATAGAGATTTCCTTCCAGTATAAGCTTCTGGATGTAGTTCCTCGAAAGCCCTTCGGCTTCATCTGCAAGAAATTTATCTATGCGGATGTTTTCATTTTCTTCTGAAACTGTGAAAACAATATTATTCATCGTCTTTCTTTTTGCTTTCTATGGTTGTAACTTCCCATTCAGCTGCTTTTTTCTTTTTATTACTTTTGAATAATGAAAATTCCGGATCTTCTTTATATACGAAAATAAAATAGATGATAAACAGTACAGCGGTAATGGTTACGCATATATCTGCAAAATTGAAAATCGGGAAATCAATGACTTTGAAATATATAAAGTCAACGACATATTTTGTGTCAATCCTGTCAATAAGATTTCCTACAGCTCCGGCCCAAAGGGCTGAAAAAAGATACCCGAGGAAAATGTTGCCTGTGTATGTTTTCATTCTGAAAGCTGCAGGGTTTTCAAAACCTTTGTCTACATATTTTCTCAGTTTTTTATTCAGAACTATCCAGACTATCAGCACGAGGATCAGAACTATGGCGGTAATTATATAGAAAAAGACCTGTTTATTCTGAAAAACGCCAAAAGCAGCACCATGGTTTTCCAGATAACGGAATTCTATAATATCCTTGATCACCGGTACTGCAGGCTGGTCTTTAAGATCTCTGACAGCAATGTATTTTGTAAAACGGTCAGCTGCAAGCAGGATGAAAAACATTATCACCTGAATGACCATATTGACTGTTATACGCTTTTTTGAAACTTTTTCCATATCATGCCTCGGAATACAAATAATATAAAAAATGGGCTGCCTTCAGCAGAAGACAGCCCCATAAAAAACAAAATCAGAAAAGTGGAGATTTGAATCCTGAGAGATCAAAAGCGTTGTCTCCGCCATCAATAAGTTCCTGGAAATCACCGGAAATATCAACTGAATCAGGCGTTGCAATGAAGATATAATTTGAAATCTTCTGAAGGTTGCCGTCAAGTGCATAGCAGGAACCTGAAATGAAGTCGATAATTCTCTGTGAAATCTCTACATGAAGACCTTCAAAGTTAATAACAACAGCCTTGCCCTGAAGAAGTGTTTCTGTAATTTCACGTGAATCTTCAATTGAAGACGGTTTGAATACACAAACTTCCTGATTGAGTCTTCCGCCCCTGTTTCCCGAATAAACAGGTCTTGCCTCTTCCTTAGGAGCAGGTGCAGCAACAGATTTCTTTACGCGATTGAAAAAGCCGCCTTTTTCTTCCTCGTCGTCATAATCATCTTCGAATTCTTCGTCGTCTTCGTAATCTTCATCATAATCGTCATCGTAATCATCATCTTTCATGCTGAATGCATTTAAGAGCTTCTCACTAAACTTTCCCATTGCTTCTCCTTTATGTCAAATATTATAGTTTCTTTTACCAAAAATACTTGTGCCTATGCGCACCATATTTGAGCCTTCGCTGATTGCAACATGATAATCACCGCTCATGCCCATAGACAGAAAATCCATAGATACATTATCCAATTTTAAGCCATCAATGTCAACAGATAAATTACGTAGTCCGGAAAAAAATACACGGCAGTTTTCCGGATCTTCAGTCTCCGGAGCAATTGTCATCAGCCCCTTTATTCTCAAATGCGGAAGCTGCGAAACGGCTGTAACAAGATCTTTCAGATCAGAAGGAGCAACACCGGATTTGCTCTCTTCTCCCGAAACATTTACCTGGATCAGGATATTAACATCTTTATTGATCTTTGCGGCATGTTTTTCAATTTCTTCTGCCAGATGAAGCGTGTCGACAGAATGAATAAGGTATACCTTGTCAACAATATATTTAACTTTATTTGTCTGCAGGTGGCCTATCAGATGCCATCTTATATCTTTAGGAAGCAGCACATATTTATCGCAGAGTTCCTGAACCTTGTTTTCGCCAAAATCACGTATCCCTGCATCATATGCCTCCAAAACTGCATCAGCAGGTTTGGTCTTGCTTACAGCTATAAGCTTAACATCCTGGCAAAAAGGACTGGATTCAGCGTCCTTTTCAATTGCTTCATTAATAACTTTAAGGTTTTCTTTAATCATCAGGTGCATTCATCCTTATCTGATCATATACTTTCAACCCGTTCGGCGTGTTGGAAGCAACAATATAATAACTGTTCTGTTCACCGAGAATATCTATAATTCTGAAGGAAAAGCCGCCTCCGCCGGAAAGATAAGCACCATCAAGATTTTCCCTGGCGCTGACCTTAAACTGGGTATTCGAACCCGTCTTAAGCAGTAAGGTACCTTCTTCGATATCTTCAGTACTCACATAACAAAACTCATCATTCTGTTTATAAATAAGCGGATTGATGAATTCAACAGAATCGTCCTTTATGGCCATAAAACCGAAAACAGATGAATCTCCTCCCTGTGTTAAAAAATCAACCGGGATTGAGTAAAATTGTTTTTCACCTACCGCTGTCTTTGGTATTTTCAGGCCCTGTACAGAATCACTGAGTATCTGTATCTGTTCATATCTGTCTGAAATATAACGGATCATATATTTGTTCAGCGTTATCACGCCATATTTAACACCGGCTCTGGTAAAGGTATCAAAATAAGCATCCGTGATAATTCCGTCTTTCAGAAATTCAACAGTAACATACTCAACATCTGAATAATCATCTGTATCGGAAAGCTGAATAACAAGCTGCCAGTCATCATCTGTAACTATTTTATATATAGGTGACCCTGATTCAACGTGCTCGTTGTTTTTGATGATACATTTGTTATAGTTCGCTTTTCTGAACATCGAGGCTTCAACATTGTCTGTATTAACTTTTTCAAAACCGTCAACATTATGAAGCATGATTCCGGCTATCTCCGATTTAACAACCGAATAACCGCTGCCGGCAGAGAAAACAGACAAATTGTCTGAGAACAGATTGCTGTTTATAAGATCAGTGATCTGGGAGTCGATTCTGTATTTAAAATTATAAGCATCATAAAAATTATCCGGGTCAAAAGATGTATCAAAATCATAGATGGAGCTTTTGACTACAGCCATATCACTTTCTGTAAGAGCATTATGATTTATGGCTGCTTCTTCAAGCATTGAATTGAATGTGCCGCTTGAATCAATAACGCAGGTCTGTGCGCCGACATTAACAGGCGTGGAATCTCCGGTCAGGAAATTCACATAGCCGTCTTTTTCGGCATTTACAACACTTTCAGAACGAATAATAAGGGCATTGTACTGGGAGTTGAAACGTCCCCCTCCACTGCCCTCTGTGACTTCATAAAGCCTGGTTGTATTATTAAAAAAATAAGTACAGAAGGAAATGACCAAATATATGAAGATTACCGGAACAACGATAACTAATATATTTAAGCCTTTTTTCTCTTCTGTCTTATTATCTGTTTTTTTTAATTCCTCTGACATCAGCCTCTGATCAAAGCTCCGGAACTATAAAGCATTTAAGTTCATCAGGAACAGTTTCAGGATTGATTGAAACACTGATGGTGAACTCAACACCGAGCTTTTCTGAAAGAACTGCCATTTTCTTTAAAGCTTCAGGAGCTTCATTTTCACCAAGTTCACCCAAAACAAGAAAACTGTCAAAATATACTGTTACAATATCTCCGTTACCTGCAACAAGACCACAGATGAAGCCAAGAAGGGCATCAAATGTGTTGACAGGATATTCTTTAACATTAATTAATCTGATCAGTCTGTCAAGCTGGAACATGTGCTCGGAATTCTTATCAAGGTAAATAACAAGGCCGTCTGACTGCTTTGCTTCAGCATTAGCACTCTCCAGCATATATTTGGTTTTTCCTTTGCCCTTTGCACCAACAACTAATTTGATCATAAAAAATACCTCCGGTAAAAAATTATCTGTACAGTACGCGCCAGTCAAGGTCGCCTCTGTCAATTGCAATAATAAGTAACTCCGCTGAAGCCAGGTTGGTTGCAACAGGAATATTGTTAACATCACAGAGCCTGATTATTTCATCTGAATTCATATCACGGTCTGTAGGATGAATCGGATCCCTGAGAAATATCAATGCATCAATCTGATTGCATTCAACCTGAGTACACAGCTGTCTGTCTCCGCCGAGGTGGCCTGAAAGATAACAATAAACATTCAGGTCAGTCTGCTCTTTTATCTGATATCCGGTAGTCCCGGTTGCATAAAGGTTATGTTTTTCCAATATGCCTTTATATGCTATGCAGAAGTTGACCATCAGTTCTTTTTTTGAATCATGAGCAACTAAACCTATATTCAAAATTAAGCCTCCTCAGAAAGTGATTTTCCTGTGCAAACCTATATTGAGCACAATTCCGATTCCTATATAAAGGATCAGAAGTGAACTCAGACCGGCACTGACAAAAGGTAATGTGAGACCGGTGTTAGGTATTATCATTGTTACAACGCCCAGATTTATAAAGGTCTGGAAACCTATCAGTGAGCCCATGCCTACGGCTATACCCCGGCCCAGCTGTTCTCTTGCCCTCATTCCTGTAAGAAAACACTCAAACGTAATAAGCACAAGAAGTATCAGAATCGCCATTGAACCGACAAAGCCCAGCTCTTCACCGACAATAGTAAAGATGAAGTCTGTCTGTGGTTGCGAAATAAAGTCAGCGTTCTTAACACTTGTTATTGAATTATTGTTAAGACCCATTCCTGTTAAAGAACCATTTGCAATGGCAATAACGGAATTTTCCTGCTGATATCTTATACGCTCCGCAACTTCATTGTCTTCGTCATAAAAGCCTACAAGGCGGTTATACTGGTACTCATTGATTATGTTCTTGTCGGATGGCAGAACAATTATCAAAGTAAGCATTACGGCAAGCAAAGGTAAGGCTATAAGAACAATGGTTTTTATGAACCTTTTATGCAGATCTGATGTAAATATTATAACACAGATCATTATTAAAGTAACGATTGTAGTGGAAAGATCCGGCTCCTCAAGAATCAAAGCGAGAGGGATTGCTGTAAGGATAATGCAGGTGATGACAAATTTCCAGGAATTCATGGTCTGCTGATTCTTGTATATATACATTGAGAAAAATATGATAAGAAGAACCTTGGCTAATTCAGAAGGCTGAAGCTGAATTCCGATTGTTATCCATCTTTGGGCACCCATATGACTTTCGCCTAAAGGTGTTATAACAAGGACAAGCAGAATAATGGTTGCCAGATACATAAGCCAGTAATACCTGGCGATAAAATCGTACCTGATAAGCATCATTACAAGCATGAATATTATCCCGGCAACAAGACCGATAATCTGTTTTATAACGTAATCATTGTCGTCGGTGGCTGAGGAAATAACAAAAACACCGATAATAGACAATACAATTACATAAATAATAAGACGGAAATTGATCGTCCTGAAATTATATGATTTGATTGTATCTATTATTCGTCGTAAATTCACTTAAGTTACCTTTTAAATTTTTATAAGTCTATTTTAAAGTATTTTACTTAAAAAAAGAAGTGATTAGGAGAAAATTCACATAATTTATAAGATTTCCGGATTGAATCAGGATTAACCGGCAGCAGATAAATTATGGATGCAAAAAGAGCTTTCCTTTCGGAAAGCTCTCTTTGCAAAAAGTGGTGTCTTGGAAAAAAGTGGTAAGCCTTTTTTCGCAAGGCTCCGGGAAGAATCCCGGCTATATAGAATCCGCTAAACGGAAGGCGGATCAATGATTTACTTATAACATAAATAAGAAAATTTGCAATATTTTTGTTCAAAAAAATTATCGGCTTTTTTAACAAATATAATTGTTGAAATCTACCATTCGGCAATTTTACCGATTTTCAATTATATTTACTATGTCAGACAATATAATATCAGGATTATAATCGTCACAGATTTCATAATAGCTGAAATTATTTGCAATTGCATCGGCTTTAAAATTTTTACTGCACATCACAAGCCTGTCAGTATCAACTTCATCATCAATTCTTTTTTCAATAACATCAGCAAATTCAGAGATAAGGCGGCTGTTTTTTCGTATATATTCTTCGCTCATTACAATGAAAACACATCTGATATCAGCAAGATACTCTTCCGTGAAGCTTTCCTTCCAGGTTCCCGGAATGTAGCAGCCTTCAATTATAAGGTTCTGTTTGTTTTCTATTGCCGTTTTGATCATTTCTGCAGCTATCGGCCACAGAAAAAACCGCATTTCAATATCATCATAAACAGTCAGATCGGTCATGCCTGTCCGGATCAGACCCATCTTCAGATGATCAAGTGACATGCAGGGATATTTGTATTTTTCAATCAGTTTTTGGGAAATTAATGTTTTCCCAACATGGCTGCTTCCGCCGATCAGTATTACCATTTGAATATCATCTGGGCAAAATCATAAAATGCCCTTCTCCAGCAATTCCAGTTGTGGAACATTTCAGGGTAAAGTTTACTTACATAGCCCGGATTCTTATCTGTCCCAAACGATTCGATAAGTTCCTTTTCTGTATAATACTCATCAAGATGAGCTTCAACAGCACCCATACATCTGAAAAAAACCTTATAGGTTTTCCAGAATTCATCAGGGTCTTTAAGAATATCAAGATAATCATCCCA
>JAZUFV010000165.1:0-10188 GCA_045640845.1 Lachnospiraceae bacterium | reverse complement strand
TTTGGTCATATGGCGAAGAAAAGATTCTATATGACCAATTCTCAAAGCACTTCACAGGTTTTGATCAAAAATTTCGTCCGGCAATCATGATTTTGACCGTTTTATGTTATTATACTTACTATGAATAAGCTATTTAAAATTCTTTTGATATCATTGGTGTTTGCAATATCTGCCGCCACGGTCACGTTCGCCCGGACAGACAGTGAAGTCCTGGAAGACCTGACGGGGAAAAACATCGGAGTCCAGACCGGTTCTTCGCTTGAGGCTGCTGTTCCTCAGGTGATAAAGGACCCTGAACTATTTTATTTTGCCACAATTTCTGACGGGATTATTGCACTCCGCGCCGGTAAGGTGGATGCAATGGTATGTGATGAACCGGTGCTTAAATATTACAATGCCATGTCCGATGACCCGGTCAGAGCCATAATCAGCAACGACTATGCGGAGCATCTCGCAACAGCTTTTCAGAAAAACGCAGCCGGCGAAAAGCTGCGGGATGAATACAATGCCTTCATCGACCTGTTGGAAAAAGACGGAAGGCTGCAGGAATTCCAGGACAAGTGGATCAACCATCCGGACGGCGATCCGAAGGCTCTTGATTATGAAGACCTTCCGGATATAAACGGCCGGCTGATCATCGCGACCGATCCGACCTTTGCTCCTTTTGAGTACATGGCCGGAAACCGCATGGAGGGCTATGAGATTGAGCTTGTTGCAGAGTTCTGCAGGCATTCGGGTTACAAGCCGGTATTTGAGATAGTATCTTTTGACGGGACCATAACAGGGCTGGCCGCCGGCGCATATGATATAGCTGCGACCGCACTTGCAATCACCGAGGAGAGGGCGAAGAGCGTTAATTTCAGTAAGCCTATGTATATAAGCCATGCCACGGTAGCCGTTATTGATGATGCGGCCGCGGCAGGAGGGGCAGATCAGGGCAATGGCCTGATTGGCAGCTTTTACCGTAATTTTATTCAGGAGGACCGCTGGAAACTGTTTGCCGACGGCGCTCTGGTTACCCTGCTTATAATGCTGACTTCCATTTCTGCCGGAACGGTTCTGGGCTTCGGCATATATATGCTGACCAGGACCGGAAAAAAAGCAGCCGTTACGATCACAAATCTGTGTAAGCGCGTGATCCGCGCCTTTCCGATGGTAGTGCTGCTGATGATACTTTACTATGTTGTATTTGCGCACACCGATCTTTCGTCCACGGCAGTATCGATTATCGGATTTACACTGACATTCGCATGTGCCATGCATGGCATGCTGATATCCGGAGAGAAGGCCGTAGATCCGGGACAGGCAGAGGCGGCATACTCGCTGGGCTATGGAAACAGCAAGGCCTTCTTCCGTTTCATTCTGCCTCAGTCCGCCATGCACTTTCTGCCGGCATACGAGGATGAGGTGATCAGCCATATTAAAGCCACGGCAATTGTAGGTTATATCTCCGTTGTGGATATAACCAAGGCCGGCGATATCATTAGAGGCAGAACCTACGATGCCATAATGCCGCTTGCCGCCGTATCGATAATCTACGCTCTGATGTCGATCATCATGCGTCTGGTGATCAAGGCCATTGCAAGACGCGCCGACACAAAGAACAGAACGGAAGCCCGCATTCTGAAAGGAGTGAAGATCAGCTCCCCATCCGGGGTTATCCGCAGTGCAGGGGCAAATCATAAAGAATCGGAAAAGAGCCGGAAGCCTATACTGGAAGTGCGTCATCTTAAAAAACAGTTTGATGCTTCCGTGATCCTTAATGATGTTAATGCTGAAATAAACGAGGGGAATGTGATCGCGGTGATTGGTCCTTCCGGTACCGGCAAATCCACATTCATCCGCTGTCTCAATCTGCTGAACACCCCGACTGCCGGGCAGATATTCCTTGACAGAGAGGAGATCACCGCTCCGGGATATGAACCGGTCAGGGCCCGCCGCAAAGTCGGCATGGTATTCCAGCAATTCAACCTGTTCAATCACCTTACCGTACTGGAAAATGCCATCATCCCGCAGATGGATATTTTAGGGCGAAGCAGGCAGGAGGCCTGTGATATAGCCGTAAACAACCTGAAGAAAGTCGGTCTGGAAGACAGGCTCCTGAGATATCCCGAATCTCTCTCGGGCGGCCAGAAGCAAAGGGCAGCCATTGCAAGAACACTTTCCATGAATCCGGAGGTCATCCTTATGGACGAGCCGACCTCTGCACTTGACCCTTCGCTGGTGGGAGAAGTTGCATTTATCATCTCGGAACTTGCCCGCGAGGGACATACCATGATCATCGTCACGCACGAGATGAGCCTGGTAAAATCTGTTGCAAACCGTGTATTCTTCATGGCTGACGGAGGAATATATGAGGACGGAACCGTTGAGCAGATATTTGATCATCCGCAAAGAGAGAAGACTGCCCAGTTCGTCTTTAACTTCAAACATGTGGAAATACAGCTGGATCACAGCATAGAAAGCTACATCGAAGCTGTCTCCCGCGCTGCTAATTTCTGCTCGGTACTGGGGCTTTCAAAAGCATGCATTTACCGGGTACAGCTTGTGATAGAGGAGCTTGGGCTTCACATTATTCTGCCAAGGCTCTCTGAAGAAGACGGAATAAATCTGATACTGGAGACTTCCAACAAGGACGATAAGCTTAAAATTTCCATGAAATATAAGCTGCCGCAGAATGATGTACTCGCAGACCTCAATAACTCCGACCGCATGATATCAGACATACTTCAGTACGCCGTCAGCGATATCAGCACGGATGACGAAGGGCTTACCGCTTTTATTTTAAAATAAGACACCGGGATATGCCCTATGGGCCATATTGAAGGAGCCTATAAGGCATACAAAGATAAGGTTCTGCTCTGAAACGGTCAGTCTGCCTCCACCGGTATAAAAGCAAACTGATTAACATCAAAAAGCCCCATATCCGTCAGACGGATTTCAGGAATAACAGCCAGAGACATGAAGGTGAGCGTCATCATCGGCTCCACATCTTCATTTATACCCAGCACCTCATGTGCTGTTTTATGAATTTGGGTGAGCCTTTCATTCACCCATTCTCCGCTTTGGTCGCTCATCAGACCGGCAATAGGCAGCGGCATGGACTCGATCACCTGTCCGTCCTTCACCAGGACAACGCCGCCCTCCTGACCTTTAAGGGCATTAACCGCAGCTTCCATCTCATCATCAGATACGCCTACCACAATGATGTTGTGGGAATCGTGGGCAATGGTAACAGCAATGGCACCGGTCTGTATGCCGTATCCGTTCAGAAAACCGCAGGCAACATTTCCGGTTCCTTTATGCCGCTCAACTACGGCAAACTTTGCCACATCAAGGTCTTTGGTTTTTATGAATTCACCGGCTTCATCCAGCTGCACGGTTTCAATTCTTTTCTCCGTAACAACTCCGCCGGACAGGATCCTGACCGTGTTCACGCGGCCGGATTTCAGATGCATTTTGAACTTTTCCGCAGAGAAATCTTTTATCTTTACGCTGTTTTTAACACTGTCGATGGGATACTTTTCTATTTCCGGAAGATAGGTCCCGCTTTCTGCAACCTGCTCTCCCTTGATAAACACTTTTGTTATTTCAAAATCCTTCAGGTCTTTCAGGAAAACCAGATCAGCCCGTTTTCCCGGAGCAATGGCGCCCCTGTCCTTCAGGCTGAAGCATTCCGCAGCATTCACTGTGGCCATCTGAATTGCGGTGATGGCATCAAGCCCTTCTTCAACGCAGATCCTCAGATGATTATCCAGATGTCCCTCGTTCAGCATGGTCTTTGGCTGACGGTCATCAGAGCAGAGCACGAACCTTCCTGCATTTTCCTTTGTTACAGCCTTCAGGTTGCTTCGCAGGTTATGGCAGGCGGAGCCTTCGCGGAGCATAACATACATTCCGGCGGCAATCCGCTGGTTTATTTCATCAACAGATACACATTCGTGATCTGCAGCAATCCCGCAGCTTGCGTATGCGTTCACGGCAATGCCGGAAACTCCGGCAGCATGGCCGTCAATAACCTTCCCGGCCTTTTTGGCTGCAATCAGCTTATTTATTGCGGCCTCATCATTTCCGATAACGCCCACAAAATCCATAAATTCGCCCAGGCCCAGAATGGCGTCATTTTTCAAAGGCTCTTCCATCTGTGCTGCATCGATCACAGCTCCGGATGTTTCAAAAGGCGTGGAAGGCACGCATGACGGAAGCATATACTGAATGTCCAGCCTTGTCCGCTTTCCGGCCTCCAGCATATAATCCAGTCCCCGGAGTCCGCACACATTTACAATTTCGTGAGGATCGGCAATTATGGTCGTTCCGCCGTGAGGGACAACCATCCGTCCCAGCTCTTCCGGGGAAACGTAAGAAGATTCAATATGAATATGGCTGTCAATGAATCCGGGAGCAATAAAGCACCCTTCTGCATCAACGCGGGCAGCATCTTTATTTACAGGCAGCCCGGCATAACTGCCCACACCGGCAATCATTCCTCCGGTAACGGCAATATCGCCCTGCACAATATTTCCTGCGTAAACATTTATGACC
Source organism: Lachnospiraceae bacterium (assembly GCA_045640845.1). Classification (GTDB taxonomy): domain Bacteria; phylum Bacillota; class Clostridia; order Lachnospirales; family Lachnospiraceae; genus RGIG5612. The sequence continues at coordinate 5,646 of JAZUFV010000165.1, read as the reverse complement.
TTCGCATTTATTATGATCAGGTCAGCAGCCTTCCGGCCCGCTGCCACATCAATGATTTTCATCATTTGGTCTTTCATCCGTAAGCGCTCCCTTTAGTCAACGCGCTGCTTTTCAACCAGCTCGGCAAAGTAGCCGCCTTTGGCAATCAGCTCGTCATAAGTTCCCTCTTCAATGATGTGGCCTTTATCCAGAACCAGGATGCGGTCACAGTTCTTGATGGTTGAGAGTCTGTGCGCAATAACAATCCTGGTGCATTTCATCTTGTCAAGCGCATCGGCCACCTTCTTCTGGGTGATGTTATCAAGAGCAGAAGTTGCCTCGTCAAGCAGCAGCAGCTTTGGCTTTGTTGCAACGGCGCGGGCAATGATAAGCCTCTGCCTCTGTCCGCCGGATATGCTGCCGGTGCCTTCCTGCAGCATGGTATTCATGCCCATAGGCATCTCACGGATGCTGTCAGCCATGCCGGCAATCTCGGCAGCCTCCCACGCATCGTCCAGCGTGAGGGTAGGATCGGAAATGGTTATATTCTCAAACAGGCTTCCGCCAAAAAGTCTGGCATCCTGCATTACGGTACCGATCTGTTTGCGCACCGACCTCATATCCAGAAGGCGCGTATCTTTGTTTCCATAGAAAATTGTGCCCTTCGTAGGCAGCTCAAAACCCATCAGGAGCCTGATGAGGGTGGACTTTCCGCAGCCGGTCTTACCGACAATGGCAACGTATGACCTTGGCGCGATGTTCAGCGTAAGATCATCTATTACCCATGGCCCGTTCTCGGTGTATCTGAACGAAACATGCGAAAACTCAATGCCGCCCGTGATGGATGTGACAGCCTCCTTGCCTTCGCCGCTTTCAGGGACAGCGTCCAGCAGCGGCTTAATGGCCATGACTAATGGCTTAATGGTGCCGGCCGATGATGCAATGGAAGAAATGGCGGTGAACGCCGTTGTCATGTATGCAAAAGAGTTGTTGAAAGCAAAGTAATCAGCCACCGGAACATTGCTTCTGATGGCAACAATATAAAGCACAATGGTGCCGATAAGGCTTATGGCGGAAATAAGCACGCTTGAGATCTTAAGAATCAGCGGCGGATCGTACGCACAGGTAATCTCGGTTGAGAAGATATCTGCCCATTTTGCAAAGGCACGGTTTTCGGCGCCGGAAAGACGCACCTTCCTTATGCCGGAGATCAGCGAGTAAGTGAGACCGTTTTCCTTTGCCTGCACAGGAACCATGTTTGCTGTATCCCTGGACTGCACCTTTGCGGTAACAAGGCTTATTCCCAGTGAAGCAACCGTGATGATGACGGCCGGAAGCACCAGCGAAGGAGTCAGCGCAAAGAACTGCCCTATATAGATGAGGGAGAAAACTCCCGTGATACTGCTTGAAAGAATGCTTTCAATAAGCGAGGTACAGATGCTGTTCATGTGACCTATGTACTGATTCAGCTCGCCCGAGGAGTAATCCTTGAAAAAGTCGGCTGGGAGCGAAAGCACACGCATCATGGTGGCAGCGTCCACGGAAACGGTCAGCTTGGTGCTGATCCTTGCAAGCAGAATGGACTTGGTGACGGTAAACAAAAGGCTGCCCACAGTGAGGCACAGCAGGAACGAAGCCACCGCAACAAGCAGCTGGTAGCTTTGATACTGCAGCACGGCACCAAACAGGATCTGGTTCAGCTTTGTAATGCCAAGTCCCACAAGCGTGATTATCAGTGCCGCAATCCCAAAAGCAATAAGATCGCCCATATTCAGGCATGCAAGCATATACTTGAAAAGATCCTTCAGCTTCATGGCACGCATAGGGAACGGCTTATAGAAGCAGAACGCTTCTTCCCCAATGGTTTTCTCAACGGAGGCGGTAACCTTCACGGTATGGCCGCTCTTAGGGTCCACAAATGAGTAACCGCCTGACGTTGCCGGAATAAGGGTGATGACTGTGCCATCCCTCATCTTTGCGATCATCGCACCAAAGGAATTCACGTGCCATCCTTTTTCCAGCACAACCTCACGGTACATAACGCCGCTGGTGGCCAGCTGGAAATCAAGCTGATCCTCCAGGTCGCGGCATTTGGCAGGAACTTCTTTTTCTTTTATATCAAAATACTGAAGCAGACGGGAGATGGCGTCCTTAACATCGGCACCTTCAGGAATGAAGGAACCGTCGCCGATCTTATGCCCCACAACAGCCTGAGCCATCTTCTGGAAAGACTCATTTACAAGGTCAAGCTCAACCCGCTTTCTCTGTTCAATCTGACTATCAAACCAACCCATAACAGCCCTCCTTTACTCGTTGATGACAAGCTCGGTGTATGCGCCACCTTTGGCGAACAGCTCGTCATGGGTGCCGCGCTCAACAACCTCGCCGCCGTCAAGCACAATGATCTCGTCACAGTCACGGATGGTGCTCAGGCGGTGCGCAATAACAATGCAGGTGATGCCGCGGTTTTCAATGGCCTTAATAACTTCATTTTCTGTCTTGGCATCAAGAGCACTTGTTGCCTCGTCCATGATGCAGATTGTAGGATCCTGGGCCAGGGCGCGCGCAATCTCAAGGCGCTGCCTCTGTCCGCCGGACATATCGCGGCCGCCCTCCAGAAGCTTATGCTGGTAGCCGCCCTCTTTGAGGGTGATATCCTCATGAATGCCCGCATCGCGAGCAGCCATGATAACTTCAAAGTCCTCAATGGATGAATCCCACATTTTTATGTTCTCGGAGATGGTGTCATCAAACAGGGTGATATCCTGGTCAACAACGGCAATCGATCCGGTGAATACGTTACGGTCAATCTCGGAAATCTTCTTTCCGTCAAAAGTGATGCTGCCTTCCCAAGGCGCATAAAGGCCGGTCAGCAGCTTGGCCAGGGTTGACTTGCCGCAGCCGGAGCGCCCCACAAAAGCAATGCGCTGCCCCTGCTTCACGCTCATGGAAAAGTCCTTGATGAGCGGCTTGCCAAGCCTTGAATAGCCAAAAGTCACATGGCTTATCTCAATATTTCCGGAAAGCTTTTCATAGTTATCCTGCTGCGGACGTTCATTAAACGCCGGATCGTCAGGATATTTCATTACATCGTCAATGCGCTCCATCTGGGTGACCATGGTCTGCATGGTCTGAGTGGCGTTGATGATGGAATTGGCAGGCACCATGAAAGATGAAAGGAAGCCCTGGAAAGCCATGACCATACCAGGAGTGAAGTCGCCTCGGATGGTAAGGTATACGCCGATGATCATGACAGCCATATTTGCAAAGCTTGTCACAGCCGTAGGCACAATGCCCAGATACTGTTCCAGCTGGTTGGTCCTTGCGTGCTGTGCGTTGGCGCCGGCCTGATAGCCCGCCCACTTGCCGAAGAAGCCTTTTTCGGCGCCGCTTGACTTGATGGTCTCTATCATGCTTATGCCCGAAACAGTTGCGCCCGCAAGCTTGCCCTCATCGCGCAGCTGCACACGCAGGATGTTGGTACGCTTTTTTGTTACAAGCGCGCCCACCAGAATATTCAGGATGATAGCGCCCACGCCGATAAGCGTCATGTAAGCGTTGTAGCTGATCATGACAACCAGATAAAAGATCATGGCTGCCGTATTTACGAACAGCGGTCCCAGAATGTTGACAATATAGTTTGAAATGGTGACGCTGCCGTCCTGACGGGAGGCAATGTCTCCCGGAATCCTCTGCTCAAAGAACTGCATCGGCAGACGGAGCACCTTCCACAGATATGAAGATTCGCCCACAGCGGCCATCTTGCCCTGAATCTTCATGCGGTAGATGGCGTTGACCCAATTGACAATGATCATGATCAGCGTAAACAGGCTGAGTCCCAGAATGAACGGGGTGAACCAGTGCGGGCTGTCTCCGGTTAAAAGCCTGTCAAGGAAGATACGGCTGAAGACAGGAGTCATGATTCCAAGCAGAGAAGAAATCAGCGTTGTGAGGACAACAAATATAACCGCTTTGCGGCTTCCGTGCAGACGTTCTTTTACGAAATCAAGGGCGGATTTACGTTTGCCCGAAGGCTCAAAGCTTTCGCCCGGGGCAAGCATCAGGCAGATGCCCGTGAAATTCTTATCAAATTCTTCCCATGAAACAGTGATGCGTCCCTTTGCCGGGTCATTGAGCACGGCCTGTTTTCCCTTGAAGCCGTCAAGAACGACAAAGTGATTGAAGCCCCAGTGGATGATGCACGGGAACGGGCCGCCGTCTTCAAGAAGTGATTCCGGCTCAATTTTATAAGCCTGCACTTCAAGACCGTAGCTTCTGGCGGCAGACACAATGTTCTTTGCGCTTGAGCCGTCCCTTGAGATGCCGCAGTCAACCCTCACCTGCTCAAGTGGGATCCACTTGCTGTAGTAAGCAAGGACCATGGCCAGGCTGGCGGCGCCGCACTCAAGCATTTCAAGCTGCATGATGACCGGCACTTTGGTGACGCCCTTCTGTATAGGTTTATTTATCTTTTGTGATTTGCTCATAATAAACAGCTTTCTTTGCCTGCAGCAGGGTTAGTTGAAAAGGAATGATGCCGGAGCAATGGATTCGGTCACAATGTATCCGGTGTAAACGCCTTCCGGCAGGATGGTATCCACATCAACAGGGTAAACAATCTCGCCTTCCTCAAGTTCTCCGGCAATCAGAACGTAAACGCTCAGCTCCTCTTCACTTATGGAAACCGGGTGGGAAACATTAGGAAGCAGGGAATATTCTTCGCCGTTGAGGGTGATTTTTTTATACTGCATGACGGAATCCAGATCATCACGCGGGATAAGGCAGTACACCCTGCTGCTTTCTGCGCAGACGGCAACTTTGGAAGTTGCCTCAATGCGGCCCAGAATGCCCCAGGCAATAATGCCCACAAGAATGACAATGATGCCCGCAAGAAGAATCCATACTCCCGGCGTGGTTACCTTAAGCGATGAGTTCAGTGATTCCGGTGAATTAACACTTTCCAAGCTTTTTTCGCGGAAAAGCGAATCTTTTTTCTCAGCCATTTAAAAGCTCCTTATTGTACGAAAATGCTCATGTACGAAGCGGCGCATGCGCACGCATGAATAATATGTAATTGTAGCAAAAATAATAAATAAACACTACAAGAAAATATGAAAATTCAGACGATGACAATTTGCCCTTTAAAGCGCTTATATGTTAAAATAATCATTTAGTAAAATCACAGGATGCGGCGGATGAAAAAGGCAGATAATAAACAGATAGCAGAAAGCATGGATGGGGGAACACGCAGCGCGGGAGCCCTTGATGCCGCATACAGCGAAAGGCGCGCCCGGGCAGCCATGGAAGTGCTGCGTGCCGCGATCTGGGATGAAGAATATAAACCGGATAAACCTGATGAGGTGAAGCCGTCTGAAATATTTGAGGACCTGAAGCTTCACACCGTGGCGGCGCTTCCCAACCGGCTTGTGCAGGAGGTGTGCAGCCTTGGTGGAGAAGACGGACTGCAGCCCGTCTGGATGAGATATTCCAAACAGACAGCAGTAACGGCACTGGAAAATCTTGAAGCCATAGGGGAAATTACAGAGCGTTTAGGCGAGGCCGGCATAAAACCCGTTATTTTAAAAGGGATGGCAGCAGCCATATACTACCCGGTGCCGGAGATAAGAACGCCCGGCGATGTGGACTTCATTGTGCCGCCGGAGGACT
>JAZUFV010000164.1:0-6332 GCA_045640845.1 Lachnospiraceae bacterium | reverse complement strand
AGATACTGAAGGAAATGCTCTTTCATGGGCTAGTGCAGGTGGTCTGGGATTTAGAGGTTCAAGGAAATCTACACCTTATGCAGCTCAGATGGCAGCTGAAACTGCAACAAAAGCAGCTTTAGTTCATGGACTTAAATACGTTGAAGTATTTGACAAAGGCCCGGGCTCAGGAAGGGAAGCAGCAATTCGCGCACTTCAGGCAAATGGCCTTCAGGTAACAAGTATCAGTGACGTAACACCTGTTCCACATAACGGATGTCGTCCACCAAAACGTAGAAGAGTCTGATTAGGAGGTGCGAAAGTAATGGCAGTTAATAGAGTTCCTGTTCTTAAAAGATGCAGATCACTTGGATTAGATCCAGTTTATTTAGGAATAGATAAAAAGAGTACCAGAGGCGCAGCTAACGGACGCCGTCCTGGAAAAAAGAGTGAGTACGCACTTCAGCTTCGCGAAAAACAGAAAGCTAAATTCATTTACGGCGTACTTGAAAAGCCTTTCAGAAATTATTATGAACTGGCTAAGAGACAGAAAGGTCTTACAGGCGACAACCTGATGATCATTCTTGAATCAAGACTTGACAACATCGTCTTCCGCGCAGGTTTCGCAAGAACACGTGCAGAGGCTCGTCAGATCGTTGACCACAAGCAGCTTACTGTAAACGGAAAGAACGTTAACATTCCTTCATACAGAGTTAAAGCCGGCGATGTTATTGAGATCAAAGAAAAATGCAAAGGTTCAGCAAGATATGCTCAGGTTAAGGAAGTAACCGAAGGCAGACTCGTTCCGGCATGGCTTGAGTCAGACCTTGAAAACCTTACTGTTAAGGTTATTGAGCTTCCAAAGAGAGCTGATATCGATGTACCGGTTGATGATATGCTTATCGTCGAGCTGTATTCTAAGTAATTAAGAAGCATACACGAAGTTTAAGAAAGATGAAAAGGAGGAACCATGTTCGAGTTTGAAAAGCCAAACATTGAAGTCGTTGAGATTTCAGAAGATAAGAAATATGGTAAGTTTACATTAGAGCCTTTGGAAAGAGGTTATGGAACGACTCTCGGAAATTCACTTAGAAGAGTTATGCTTTCATCTTTACCGAGTGCAGCAGTAAGTCAGATTAAGATTGCCGGTGTTTTGCATGAATTTACAACTATCCCGGGCGTTAAAGAAGACGTTACGGAAATAGTTATGAACATTAAGGATCTGGCTATCAGAAACAACAGCACAACAGATGAACCGAAGATCGCTTATATCGATTTTGCAGGTGAAGGTGTTGTAAGAGCTTCTGATATCCAGGCAGACCAGGATATTGAGATCATCAATCCTGATCTGGTTATCGCCACATTAGACGGCGGTGCAGACAGCAAGCTTTATATGGAGCTTACTATCACTAAAGGTAGAGGCTATGTAAGTGCCGAAAAGAACGCTACAGAGAATGCAGCAGTGGGCGTTATCCCTATCGATGCTATTTACACTCCGGTTGAGCGTGTAAATATCCAGGTTGAGGATACTCGTGTCGGACACATCACAGATTATGACAAGCTGACCGTTGAAGTATTTACAAACGGAACCCTTGGTCCGGATGAAGCTATCAGCCTCGCAGCAAAGATTTTGAGCGAACATCTTAATCTTTTCGTTAACCTTTCAGAGAATGCAAAGACTGCAGAGGTTATGGTTGTAAAAGAGGAAGACAACAAAGAGAAAGTTCTTGAGCTTAATATCGATGAACTTGAACTCTCAGTTCGTTCTTACAACTGCTTGAAGAGAGCAGGCATCAATACTGTAGAAGAATTAATTAGTAGAACCCCTGAAGAAATGATGAAGGTTCGTAACCTGGGACGCAAGTCACTGGACGAAGTTTTCGCAAAACTTAAGGAGTTAGGACTTGAGCTTAAGAGCTCAAATGAAGAATAATCTAGGAGGTTTATGGCAATGGCCGGATATAGAAAATTATCCAGAACTTCTGCTCAGAGAAAGGCTCTTCTCCGCAGCCAGGTTACAGCCCTGATCTATAACGGAAAGATCACCACAACTGAAGCAAAAGCTAAGGAGATCCGCAGGACTACAGAGCACCTCATCGCTCTTGCTGTTAAGGAAAGAGATAACTTTGAGGAAGTTACTGTTCAGTCAAAGGTTGCCCGTAAGGACAAAGACGGAAAGCGCGTTAAGGAAGTTGTTGACGGAAAGAAAGTTACTGTATTTGATACAGTAGAAAAGAAAGTAAAGAAGGATATGCCTTCTCGTCTTCACGCAAGAAGAGAAATGCTCAAGGTTCTTTACCCGGTAAAGAAGGTTCCTGAGAAGAATGCAGGCCGCAAGAAGGGTACTGTTGAAGTTGATCTTGTAGCTAAGCTTTTTGATGAAGTTGCTCCTAAGTATGCAAACCGTAACGGCGGTTACACAAGAATCGTCAAGATCGGTCAGCGTAAGGGCGACGGCGCTATGGAAGTTCTTATTGAATTAGTTTAATCAGAACCATATAAAAATCCGGCACAGAAATGTGCCGGATTTTTTTGCTCAAAAGCCGGAAACGCACTGCAAAAAGATATAGGCGGTGCCACTTAAACCTGAATGCTTTTTCTGCCTTCTCTATTGCATGATGCAGGGATAATAAAACGGCGGGCCGCTTTGGTCCGCCGTTTGCAATCAGTTTATTTGATTTGTCAGCCCAGGTACTTGAAGGCCACCATGGTGATGTCATCAAACTGAGGAGCCTCACCAACGAAAGCATCGATATCTTCTTTGACTGTGCGGCAGAGTTCCTCCATGCTTTCGTACTTTCTTGAGTTAAGAATATCAAGAAGCCTCTGCTCTCCGTAAAGCTCATTATTGGCATCTGTAGCTTCTGTTACACCGTCAGTGTAAAGGAAGATGATATCGCCCGGCTCAAGTTTCAGCTGCTGCTTTCTATACATAACATCTTCCATTCCAGCCAGAACAAAGCCGCGTTTCTGTTCAATGAATTCAAATGGCTGGCCGAATCTTCCGAGAACAGGAGGGTTATGGCCCGCATTCGCGAATTCTATAAGACCGCTGCTGCAGTCAAATTGACCCTGCCATGCGGTGACAAACATTCCGGCGTCATTTCCGTCGCAGAGGCCGTTATTTCCTATTGTAAGGATTTCATCGATGCTGTGCTCATTTTCAGCAAGGCTCTTGAGAAGAGTTTTGCCTCTCATCATGAAGAGAGCCGCAGGGATTCCCTTTCCTGAAACATCGGCTATAAGAAGGTTAAGCTTGTTGTTGCCGGTAAAGTAGAAGTCATAAAAATCTCCGCCGACTTCCTTTGCCGTATCCATATGAGCGTACAGATCAAACTCTTTATGGTTAGGAAAAGCAGGAAATACCGATGGAAGTGAAGAACTCTGAATGTTGCGCGCAAATTCAAGCTCCTGGTCAATTCTTGCCGCAGCTTCGGCAATGTACATTTTCAGCGTATCAACGGTTGAGTTGATGTCGTCGGAAAGGCTTGAGAACTCTTCGCTTGTGCGGACATCGACAGAGGCATTAAGGTTGCCCTGAGTAATCTCACCAAGTGTTGAGTTTACTTTTGTAATGCTGTTTACAACGGTACGCTTGATGAGGATATAGATTGTGAAGAAGAGAACGGCAAATACCAGGATCTCCATGAATGAGTTGGTGAACATTGAAATGTCACGGTAACTGTATGCTTCTTCGAAAGGCATAAGAGTTAAGATATAATAACCTTCAGCAGTAGTATATTCCATAAGCCAGTCTATTGAGGCAAACCTTACCTCGCTTACTGTAAGCGGCTCATTCTCTTCACAGAGCTTCTTAACGGAGATGCCTTTGTAACGGTCACTTCCCGTAGATGAGATTACCATTCCGAACTCACTTGCAACCATAACAATGCCTGTTGAACCAATTCTTCTGTTAACGGTCACGGCGGTGATAAGATCCTCAAGTTCTTTGTAATACAGCTCTGAATTGTATCCTACCTGGATGAAGCCTTCAGGTGTGGTTATTCCTGCGTATTTCATTTTTACGCTAGAATCACGTGATATAGGCCCGTAAGGCTGAACATATTTTACAGCTCCGGTAAGAAGGCAGAGGAATTCTTCACTCTGCTCTCCTGTGTGCATATCAAACCCGACATATTCAGGGACATTGCTTTCGTAAATTACTCCGTCAGTACCGACAAAGCTTATTTCAGAAACATTGCAGGTTTCGGCAACGGAATTAAGATCCTTGTCGTTCTCAAGGGCTTTTTTAACCTGGTTGGCCGATTTGAGCAGATTGGAGTCCGATGCCTCCATAATACTTGCCGTTACATCTTCAAGCGTAAGATCAAGCTGTGAAGATACCATGTTGCGTGCAATTCCCTGCTGCACAAAGTATGAGAAGAGGGATGTGACAATAAAGCAGAGGGCAACACAGATGAGAAGCCATTTCTGTATCTCCTGCGAAATACGGGTGCTTGTTGTGCGCTTAAATATGCTTTCACCGGAGATGAGGATTAATATTAAAGTGGCCAGCAGAATAGCGATCGAGTTTGCGGTTATCATCGGCGCAGAGCATACCTTGACTACATTTGCGGCGGTGGTTTCCTGATCAAGGTTGGTAACAAATACCATTGTCATGTGGAAAACTTCAATTACAACACCGGAAGCAAATGCCAGAAGGACACTCGGCTTCTTTCCCTCAAAGAGGAATTTGCGCAGGAATGCCGCATAAAGGCCGGCAATAAGTGTTGAAACTGAGCATGCAACCCTGGTGAAAGAACCTATTCCCCACGCAACGGCTATCCATCTTTCAATTCCGCCGAGAGCGCCTGCTATTATTCCCGCAGGACCGCCGAAGAGAAGGCCTGCGCAAAGAGGCGCAGCATCGCGGACATTGATCTGGGCACCTTCATAAGGAACGCCCCATTCAGTTCCCATAATGGCTATTGCACCGAACACAATACCTATGATTATCTGTCTCCAGATATAAGGGATTTTATTGAACCCTGTATTGCGCTCAAGTATGTAAAAGATTACTGATGCCAGCACCGGAACCAGTGCTTCAAGCCCTAATTGTACATAACTGTTCATAACGTACTCCCTGTAAACATTTGATGTAATTCTAACATAATAATAAGCAGTCTGCACTGAAATTGTGCTGACAAATAACTATTTCCTAAAGTCTTTATTTTTGGTAGAATAACAATCCGGAGGACAAAAAATGCCTGATTGCGAAACATGCGCGTACTATGTGTACGACGATGAAGCTGAAGAATATTTCTGCACACGTGACATGGACCAGGATGACTACGGGCGTCTGGTTTCAGGCCAGTGGAAGGGCTGCCCGTTTTACCGCGACGGGGATGAGTATAAGATTGTCCGCCACCAGCTCTGACTTTTTTGGAGATTTGTAATTTGGAAACAGTAAAAAAACATCGTCTGAGCAAGCCGACAGATATGACAGCGGGAAATCCGTACTCACTTATTCTGAGATATGGGATTCCGGTCATGCTGGGGAGCCTGTTCCAGAACTTTTATAATCTTGCGGATATGGCCATTGCCGGCCATACCATCGGCGATCAGGCCATAGCGGCAATTTCCGCCACTTCAGCCATTTCAATGATAGTAACCACTGTGGCTCACGGCATCAATTCAGGCAACGCTATCACGGTTGCCCAGGCTTTTGGCGCAAAAGATATTGAGAAGACCAGAAAGGGTTTTGCGGCAATGCTTCATATTGCCATAGGAACCACTGTTTTGCTTACTGCCGTAAGCCTCATTCTGCTGGGGCCTCTGCTTTCGCTCGTAAATACGCCCGAGGTGCTTCTTGATGACGCAAAGATTTATATAACTATCATACTGGCAGGTCTTGTGACAGCCATCTTTTATAATCTTTTTTCATCACTGCTGCATGCACTGGGAGATACAAAGACACCGCTTTATTTCCTGATAATATCATCAGTGATAAACATTGTCCTTGACTATGTCCTTATGGCGGTGGTGAAGATGGGTGTGGCAGGTGCTGCCATCGCAACCGTTTTCTCACAGCTGGTCAGCGCTGTGCTCTGTTTTATATATGTTAATAAGAACTACAGCGTGCTGATGCTTAAAAAAGAAGATATGAAGCCGGACGGAAGACTTATCGGACGAATGCTTCCTATGGGGATTTCTTACGCACTCACAAACTCACTTTTTGCAATAGGAATGTTTGCTGTTCAGGGCTCGGTAAACAGTCTGGGAACCGCATCCATAACAGGCTTCGCATCGGGAAACAAGATCAGAAGTCTGCTCTGCAATTTCTCGCAGGCGTTTGCAGGCGGGGCAGCAACCTTTTCGGCACAGAACTACGGAGCAGGAAATTTTAAGCGCAT
>JAZUFV010000163.1:0-10981 GCA_045640845.1 Lachnospiraceae bacterium | reverse complement strand
TTCAAAGAGACTTCCTGGTTTCCCTATAGTCCTTCACGGTTCATCATCTGTTCCGCAGGCATTTGTTGAGAAAATCAATCAGTACGGCGGAAATATGCCGGGAGCAATCGGCGTTCCTGAGGATCAGCTCCGCAAAGCCGCTTCAATGTCAGTATGCAAGATCAATATCGATTCAGATATCCGTCTTGCAATCACTGCAAGCATCCGTGAATTCTTCGCTGAGCATCCTGACAAATTTGATCCGAGAGAATATCTCAAACCGGCAAGAGCTGCTGTTAAAGACATGGTAGCTCATAAGATCGTAGATGTTCTCGGATGCGACCATAAGATCTGAGAAGATGACTGAAATAAGGCCTGTAGCAAAAATATATACCGATTTTACCGAAAAATTCGGGATCCCGCGCCAGAGTTTACTGGTGCCCGAGCTTACAGGCCTTATAGTATTTGAAGATAAGTACAAAAATCCGGCAGGCATAAGGGGGATAGAGGAATTTTCCCACTTATGGCTGCTTTGGAATTTTTCAGAGGCAAAAAAAGAAAATGAATCCCTGACTGTTTTTCCGCCGCGTCTGGGCGGAAAGGAAAAGAGGGGAGTATTTGCAACAAGATCGCCCTATCGTCCTAACGGAATCGGCCTTTCCTGTGTCAGGCTTGAGAAAGTCATTCATCTTGAATCAGGTGAGGTGCAGCTCCTGGTTTCCGGAGCGGACATGTTGAATGAAACTCCGATTTATGATATAAAACCATATATGCCTTATTCAGACAGCTTCCCTGAAGCCAGGGGAGGCTTCGGAGAAAGATATAAAGACTACAGGATAAAAGTTGTTTTTCCTGATGAATACCTGAATATACTGCCTGCAGAGAAAAGGACCGCGGCTGTTCATATACTTGAGCAGGATCCGCGTGCGGCATACAATAAAGACGAAGGTTATGTTTACGGCCTTTCTTTTGCGGGATTTGATATAAGATTTACGGCAGATGATGAAAAAATCGTCGTCTGTGACTGTATAAAAATTGATCCGGAAGGGTATAAAAACGTAAAATAATGAATTACGAAGAAGCACTGGAGTACATAAGCAATATAAACTGGAAGTGGTCAATACCGGGTCTTGAACGTATCCGTATTTTAATGGATAAGCTGGGAAATCCGCAGGATGGCCTTAAGTTTATACATGTAGCCGGTACAAACGGCAAAGGCTCAACGTGCGCATTTTTATCACATATCCTTGTAAAATCCGGCTATAAAGTCGGGCTTTTTACTTCTCCGTTCATTGAGGTGTTCAATGAGAGAATGCAGATAAACAATGAGAATATTTCCAATGAAGAACTGGCGGAGATAACCACATATATTCAGCCGTTTGCTGATTCAATGGAGGACCCTCCTACAGAGTTTGAACTTAATACGGCCATAGGGTTTGTTTATTTCGCAAGGAATAACTGTGATATAGTAATCCTAGAAGTCGGAATGGGCGGAGAACTGGATTCCACAAACATAATCAAGTCACCTGAGCTTGCAATAATCACGACTATCAGCCTTGATCACACACAATATCTGGGAGATACTGTCACGAAGATTGCTGAGACAAAGTCAGGCATAATCAAGCCGGGGACAAACGTTGTGGTTTATAATCAGGATCAGGGCGTGATGCGTGTCATCAAAAAGAAGTGTAAGGATGTGGGTGCCGGGTTTTATGTTTCGGAGCCGAACCGCATGGAACTGGTTTCAAGTAATATAGAAAGGCAGGTCTTCAATCATCCTGATTTCGGCAATCTGGCTGCCAGCCTCATAGGGCGCTATCAGATGGAAAATATTGCGGTCGTTCTTAAGGCTGTTGAGGTTTTAAGAAAGAGCGGATACAATATTTCAAGCGGAAGTGTTCTGCAGGGCCTTGAAGCCACAAGATGGCCGGGCAGGTTTGAGGTTATCCACCATGATCCTTTCTTCATTGTAGACGGAGGCCATAATCCGCAGGGGATAAAGGCAACAACCGACAGTCTGAAAGCTGTTTTTCATGACGAAAAACTTATAATAATTTTCGGCGTTCTTGCTGATAAGGATTACATGCAGATGCTTGGGGAAATCCTTCCGATTGCTCGCGAAGTGCTCACTGTTACCCCGCCGAGTGCACGCGCCCTTGACAGCGCTGAAACGGCAAAACTTATCGAAGAACAGGGCGTAACGGCAAAATCCTTTGAAAAAATCGGAGATGCCATTGACTGTGCAATGCTTGATTCAGCGGGCATAACGCCTATATGTGCGCTGGGATCGCTATACATGGTAGGAGATGTAAAAAAATACGTTAATGAACGTTTTTTTAAATAAATAACCGCTAATTTTTGAAATTTATTCGGAGGAACACTACATGGGTTACAAATCAGACATCGAAATTGCTCAGGAAGCAACCCCTCTTCATATCAGGGACGTTGCAGCAAAACTGGGACTTACGGAAGACAACATTGAGTATTACGGAAAGTATAAAGCCAAGGTTGATTCAAACCTTCTTAATACACGGAGAAAAGACGACAAAAAGGCAAAGCTCATCCTTTGTACAGCCATTAATCCTACTCCTGCCGGAGAAGGAAAGACCACCACTACCGTCGGCGTAGGTGATGCCCTTTCAAAGATCGGCAAAAACTGCGTTATCGCTCTTCGTGAGCCTTCACTGGGACCTGTTTTCGGCGTTAAAGGCGGAGCAGCAGGCGGCGGTTATGCCCAGGTAGTTCCTATGGAAGATATAAACCTCCATTTTACAGGTGACTTTCATGCCATCGGCGCTGCAAATAACCTTCTTGCAGCAATGATAGATAACCATATCTATCAGGGAAATGCTCTTGATATAGACCCTCGCCGCGTTGTCTGGAGAAGATGCGTAGACATGAATGACAGACAGCTCAGAAACATTGTTGACGGAATGGGCGGCAAGGCAAACGGATACACAAGAGAAGACGGATTTGATATCACCGTTGCATCAGAAGTAATGGCTTCATTCTGCCTTGCATCTGATATTGATGATCTTAAGGAAAGATTTGCAAGAACAGTTGTTGCATACACACGTTCAGGAGAACCTGTAACAGCCGGACAGATCAACGCACAGGGTGCAATGACTGCACTTCTTAAGGACGCCCTTAAACCAAACCTTGTCCAGACACTTGAGGGAACACCTGCATTTGTTCACGGCGGACCTTTTGCAAATATCGCTCATGGCTGCAACTCTGTTATTGCAACAAGAATGGCAATGCATTTTGCAGATTATGTTGTTACTGAGGCAGGCTTCGGTGCAGATCTGGGAGCAGAGAAGTTCCTTGACATCAAGTGCCGTTACGCAGGATTAAAGCCGGATGCAGTTATCATAGTTGCAACTATCAAGGCATTAAAGTACAACGGCGGAGTTCCTAAGGACAAAGTTGGCGAGGAAAATCTTGAAGCACTTGAAAAGGGCCTTCCGAACCTCCTCAAGCACGTTGAAAATATTACAGAAGTTTACGGACTGCCTGCTGTTGTTGCACTTAACAGGTTTGTTAATGATACAGACGCTGAAATTGAACTTGTTACAAAGAAATGCCTTGAACTTGGCGTTAATGTTAAACTGAGCGAAGTATGGGGCAAAGGCGGAGAAGGCGGAATAGAGCTTGCAGAAGAAGTTGTAAGACTTTGTGAGCAGCCTAACAATTTCAGATTCTCATATGATCTCGATCTTCCTATCAAGGATAAGATCGAAGCAATTGCCAAAAAGGTATACGGCGCAGACGGCGTTGATTATCTTCCAAAGGCCGAAAAAGAAATCGCCGAACTTGAAAAGCTCGGTTACGGAAACCTTCCTATCTGCATGGCAAAGACTCAGTATTCGCTTACTGATGATCAGACTAAGCTTGGCCGTCCGACAGGCTTCAGGATCACCATCCGTCAGGCAACCGTAAGTGCCGGCGCAGGATTTATTGTCTGCCTTACAGGTGAGATAATGAAGATGCCGGGCCTTCCGAAAGTACCTGCGGCTGAGAAGATAGATGTAGATTCAACAGGAAAGATATCTGGCCTGTTCTGATGAAAAACAGCTTCCGCCGGAATGCCGGGGGAAGTTTTTTATAACCGTGAAGAGGAGAAAAGACATTGGGAAACAGTACAAAAACATGTCCTGAATTCGTGGAAATACTTGCATCAAAGGAACCCGTTCCGGGAGGCGGCGGAGCAGCTGCCCTGGTGGGTGCCCTGGGAACTGCGCTTGGCAGTATGGTGGCAAATCTTACCATCGGCAAAAAGAAATATGCCGATGTCGAAGAAGAGATGATAAAACTTAAAAGTATCTGCACAGGCCTTCAGAATGATTTTCTTGATCTGATAGACCGTGATGCGGAAAGCTTCATACCTCTCTCAGAAGCCTACAGGCTGCCGAAAGATACCCCTGAGCAGATTGGATACCGTGAGCAGGTTATGGAAAAATGCAGTCAGGATGCCTGCCTGGTTCCTCTTGAAATAATGGAAAAATGCTGCGCTGCCATGGATTGTCTTGTTAAGTTTGCGGAAAGAGGCTCTGTGATGGCTGTTTCGGATGCGGGAGCAGGGATGATCCTCTGTAAGGCTGCAATGGAAGCAGCCAGCCTTAATGTATTTATTAATACAAAGACTATGAAAGACAGGCTTGAGGCAGATACCTTCAATGCAAAAGCAAGGGAGATGCTGTATATTTACGGCATGAAAGCCGATAATATAATCTCCATGGTTGAGGGTGAACTGAAATACAAAAAAGCCTGAATGATCAGTGGAGCGACCGGTATGAGGTAGGACGTACACCAACCTGCTTTATGAAAAGCCGGCTGAAATGTTTTTTGTCAGTATATCCCACTGCATAGCAGATTTCAGCCACGCTCATGCCGCTTTCCTTGAGAAGCTTTTTAGCTTCGTCTATGCGGCATTCCGTGAGGAATCCCATATAGTTCTGGCCGGTCTCTTTTTTAAAGAGCATGCTCAGGTATGATGCGTTGAGATGAACATAATCTGCAACGTTTGCGAGTGTGATATTCTTTGAAAAGTTGTTTTTTATGTAACGGGTTGCTTCTCTTACAGGGCGTGAAAATTCACGCTCTTTTTTTATGGCATCCAGTCTTGCCTTTGCCTTCTTAACGAGGGTTGCGGTGATGACTGAAAGAGATGAGGCATTCATGACGGAGTAGAGGACTCTTCTGATTTCTTCTCTCTGGGTGGCTTCTGCATCGCCGTCAGCTTTTGCGACTTCTATTATTGCCGCACGGCATACTTCAACGATAATCTCGGGATCGGTGTGGACCGTAATTTTCTCAAAAGCCTTTCTGAGGGCATTCTCGTATCTGTTAAGATCCATCGTTTCAACGCTCAGTTTAAGATTATTCATGAACTCGGCAGTTAACACATCTTCCTTTTTTATGCCGTCAAATGAAAGCTGGTCCATCATGTAAACACGGTTGACGCCCTGAAGGATGCTGCAGTAGGCAGCGCGCTCAGCTGAATGGAGAGCATAAAGCAGGGAGTTAACATCGGTAATTTCATTGCCGACTCCCACAGAATACGATGAAACGGAGCAGTCTCTGTCCGTAAGGTATTCTTTTACAACATCACAGACTTCGCCTATACGTTCAGGCATCCCGTTAACAGGGTTATAGTTGAAGACCAGGGAAAGCCTTGAGGCACCCTGAATGAACGGAATCATTTCATTGCAGATAGGATCAAAGCGAAACCGGAGTTCCTCAACTACGGCCGGCAGGAATGTGGATTCCTCCTCCTTCGGGAGATTCCTTATCTGTACAACAACGCAGCGGAAGAAACCTTCCTTGAATGTGATGTGATAATATTTGTTGAGGTCTTCTATGGAAAGATGCTGCCTGTCTTCACCGGAAACAAAATTCCTCATAAAAGAGTTGCGGAGAAGTCTTCTTGTTGAAAAAAGGTACGTCTCCATATCCTTGCTGCGATGTGCCTGATAGCGGTCAAGACAGTCAATCAGGACACGGGTAAGTTCTTCTGTTGTGACGGGATTAATGAGGAACTCCCTGACTCCGAAACGCATTGCTTTCTGGGCAAGCCTGAAGTTTTCTTCATCCTCAACAAGAACAAATTCTGTAAGCAGACCGTGAAGGTGAATCTTTTCTATAATTTCACCCCCCTCTATGCCGGGGAGATCATTACAAATGAAAACAAGATCGGGCTTTTTACGGAGGATTTCCTCCATGGTTTTTGTACCGCTGTCAGAGAAGCCTATCACCTTATAGTCATATCTTCCCCAATCAACGGTATTTCTGAAATTATTAATGAAATCAATGCTCTTGTGGGCAATAAAAACAGACCTCATAAACGCCCTCCGTAATCTTTGTATTTACTGTACACTATAATTTGAAATTATGAAAGTATTATATGAGCAAATTCTGAAATTGATGGGGGCGATTTTTTGGATTTGCGTGCATTAAAGAAACGACTTTCCGGCCATTTGTTGACTGTTTACCCTCCACATTTATAATGAATATGGCTGATAGTATACAGTTTATGCTATTTGGAATATTTAAAGAGGAGGTTTAAATATGGATATTCTGGAATTTTATGCTAAGCAGAGCCCGTTTACATGCCCGGGCAGCAAAGCAGAAATGTACGAAGGAATTCCGACTTCTGTTGAAGAGATAGTCAAGCTGGTTCAGAGTATCGCTCTCGACTTTAATGAGAGACCGAATTACCCTATCCAGAATGAACGCCTTCTTGAGACAAACGACAGATATGCTGAAGAAATGCTTCAGGATATTTTCGTTCTCGATAAGAAGACACCGCTTTCAGCAGGACGTCCTTGTGATGCGCGCATGATGGCAGCGCCTAGCCACTTTGCCACACTGTGTGTTTCAATGCTCCGTAATGCAGGAATCCCTGCAAGAAGCCGTTATGGTTTTGCAAAAGACGGAGAAGGATTCAAGACGTACAATGTAGTTGAATACTTTGACGGGTCTGAATGGAAACAGGCTGATCCTTGCGGAGAAGGTGCTGAATTCATCGCTGCCGGAAAAGCATTTCAGGATGCACGCAGCGGAAAAGTTTGCGGCTGCAAGTTTGAAAACGTTGAAGAAAAGGGAATAAAGGTAGTAGTTGAGAATCTGCTTCTTGACCTTGCTTCACTTAACAAGTTTGAGCTTAACGGATGGGACCGTTACGGCTGGATGCTGCGTCCGATCGATGACTACAGTGAAAAAGCATGGGAAATGCTTGCAGATGCTGCAGATGTACTTCTGAATAAAGACAAAGATCTTGAAGCTCTTCAGTCAGCTTATCTTTCTGAAGAAGGTTTCCAGGTTCCGGAAGTAATTTACTGCGCAACCCCACTTGTTCCGGGACATAAAGTAACTTTAAACAAATAGGAGAGAAATATGTCTTCGAATTGGGAAGAATTAAATCAGCGCACAATTGATTCAATGATGGCAAACAACTTCGACAGTGCCATTGAGACCGCCTACCAGGCAGTTTCGGCAGCCAGAGAAGGAGAAAGTGATGAACAGCTTATCACAAGCCTTTCAAACCTGGCCCAGATACAGCAGTCCATCGGTGACTTTGAAAATGCCGAAGAAACTCTTAAGGAAACAATAGAACTCAGCACAAAGCTGTACGGCTCCTCACTGAAGACAGCAGATGAAATCGCAAATCTTGCGGTAATGTATGCCTACATGGGAAACTATGCCGAAGCTGAAGTCTGGTTCCGCAAAGAGCTTACAATGCGTGAGAACTCTGATGATTCAGATTTCGAGGTGCTCATCCAGTGCCTTGAAGGACTCAGTGAATCCGTGCTTCAGCAGGGCCGCACAGATGAAGCTTTAAAGCTTCTTGAGCGCGCACTTGCCGCTGCAGAGGCAAATGACGGAAAAAACAGCACTCAGAAAGGTCCTGTTTATGTGAACATGTCTGTTGTATACAACAAGGCAGGGGATCCTGACAAGGCAGGAGAAGTTCTGAGAAAAGCCCTGAAGATCTACGAAGATGAACTGGGCCCTGATCATCCGCTTTTTGCGGACACCATGAGCAGGCTCGCTGATACTTATGTAACACGTGGTGCAGTAAGTTCAGCTCAGACTCTTTACGCACAGGCAATTGACATACTTAAAGGCTCAGTTGAAAAGGACAGTCCGGATATTGCGGATAAAACCGAAAAGCTTGCCCAGCTGTATCTTATGACGGGCGATATTGAAAAGGCTGAAAAGTCATTCAAAGAAGCTCTCGGTATTTATAAAACAGTATACGGAGCAGAAAATCCTATGACTGCCCAAGCCGAAAATGCCCTTGGCGAGGTCTATATGTCAGTTGAGAATTTCAAAGAAGCCGAACCTCTTTTAAGGCACGCCCTGAAGGTCAGGGAAGAAGTTCTTGGAGAAACACATCCGGCACTTGCGCAGTCATTGAACAATGTTGCGGTACTCCTGGAAAACCAGGGTAAATTTTCAGAATCGATCCCGCTTCACGAAAGAGCACTGAAGCTGAGAAGGGAAATCTTCGGTGAAAAACACCCGGCAGTCACACAGAGCCTTGAAAATCTTGCTGCTGTATATCAGGGGGCAGGAAAATTCCAGGAAGCTGAGGACCTTTTAAGGGAATCGCTTGAAATCTGGACAGAATATGTGGGCGAAGATCATCCTCAGACAGCTCAGACCGCTTTCAATCTGGGAACAGTCCTTTTTATGAGGGCAAAGTACAGGGAAGCAGAACGCGTGATTGAAAAATCCAAGAATACTATGGAAGCCCATCTTGGACAGGAAAACCCTAATATGGCACTTCCGTACAAAGCACTTGCCGCTATAGCTAAAAAGCTTAATCAGAAAGAAAAAGAAGAGGAATATGCTGCACTCTTCAAAAAGGCAAGTGAAGCAGCAAACAGCAAACAGTAATTATTAAAGAAAATGAGAGGTAAATGCAATGGCCAAAACAGGTACATTTACAACATTTAAGAGTACAGGCTATTCAGCATTCTGCAACGGTTCGCATATTGCCGCTGTAGATGTTAAGGACGGCAAGATCCTCCGTATCAGACCATTCCGTTACGATTGGCAGTACTCAAATGAGCACATCAATCCTTGGAAGATCGAAGCTAAAGGAAAAGTACTCGAAGCACCTGAAAAAACATCCTGCGGCCCGTTCGGTATTACATGGAAGAAGAGTATTTATTCTCCGAACAGAATTTTATACCCTATCAAGCGTGTAGACTGGGATCCATACGGAGAGCGCAATCCTCAGAACCGTGGTGTGAGCGGATATGAGAGGATCTCCTGGGATGAAGCACTTGATCTCATCGAATATGAAATCAAGCGTATTGTAAAAACATACGGCTCATGGGCAATTTATGCACAGGGCGACGGACATGGCGAGACCAAGATGGTTCACGGACCTCATGGCTGCATGTTCAAATTACTTGAGCTCTTAGGCGGAGCAACGATCCAGATCCGTAACGCAGACAGCTGGGAAGGCTGGTTCTGGGGAACAAAGCATTTCTGGGGCGGAGAACCTTTCGGTCTTATGCCTAACTGTTCAAACCTTTATAATGATGTCTGCAAGAACAGTGAACTCCTCCTGTTCGAAGCATGCGACCCTACAACAACCACGCGTGGTTTCAACTCAGGTGACCACGTAAGCCGTTTCTGCCTGTTCTTCAGAGATATCGGCATCGAAGTACTTTATATCTGCCCTGACCTCAACTACGGTGCAGCCGTGTTTGCAGATAAGTGGATACCGGTTCTTCCGAATACAGATCCGGCTCTTCATCTGGCAATCGCTTACCAGTGGTTAAAGGCAGGTACATTTGATCAGGAATATCTTGATACACATTCAGTCGGATTTGACAAATTCGCTGCATATGTTCTGGGAGATGAAGACGGAGTTCCGAAGACTCCTGAATGGGCATCACCTAAGTGCGGTGTTCCTGTACGTATCATCAAAGCCCTTGCTAAGCATTGGGCTGAGAAGGTTACTTCAGTTGTTCACGGATTCGGCGGACCTTATGTCCGTGGACCGTACTCACATGAAGTTACAAGAATTGAAGGCTGTCTTCTTGGTATGCAGGGCCTTGGAAAACCTGGTGTTCATTCATTCTCACTTAACAACCGTGCTGTATTCGGTTCAGAGGATCACCCGGTAACCCCTCCTACACCATGTTCGATCATGCATGAACCTCAGCTTAACGTTCGTGCTGCATATACGGGATACAACCCATTCCCATGGCTTGGACTTCCTCGCCAGTGTATCCCTGAGACGCTTGTACATGATGCTATCCTTGACGGACATTTTGAGATCTACGGATCATCCCTTCAGGTTACTCCGGCAAGAGAGCAGTTCATCAAGTATAAGTATCCGGCTGAAGGCTGCTCACCTATCCATATGATGTGGTCAGATACCCCTTGCCTCATCACATGCTGGAACGACGGAAACAAGATGGCTGAAGCATTCAGACATCCTTCTATTGAGTTTATCCTCGTTCAGCATCACAAGATGGAGAATGACTGCCTTTTCGCAGATATCGTTCTTCCTGTAAACACTAAGTTTGAGGAAAGAGATATCGGTGATGACCGTGAGAGCGCAGCTTACGACCTTATCTACATTGAAGAGAAGTGTATTGAGCCTCTTGGCGAGAGCTTCTCGGATTATGAGGTAGTATGCAAGATCGCTGATCGTCTGGGTCTTCTTGAGGAATACACAGACGGAGAGTCAGTTGATGATAAGATCAGAAAAGGCTATGACAATTCAGGTATTCCTGAACTCGGCATGTGCCCATATGATCAGCTGGAAGACAAGGGATACTTTGTTGTTCCTACAGATCCTGAATGGGATAAATATCTTCCGGGCCTTTATGAGTTCTATCTTGATCCTAAGAAGTATCCTCTTGAGACACCTTCTGGACTCCTTGAGTATGAGTCAATAGGTCTTAAGAAATACTTCCCGGATGATCCGGAAAGACCTCCTGTACCTCATTGGGTAGAGAAGAGCGATTTCCACGAT
>JAZUFV010000162.1:0-19031 GCA_045640845.1 Lachnospiraceae bacterium | reverse complement strand
TAAGACGGGTATGCGGGTGGCGAGTGCATGCACGAAGGCAGCCGAATGCCCGTATTAGTGCGAGTTCCGCACGAGGGGCCGCGTTCATCCGAACGTGCTCTGAGCTTAGTACTTTCGAGCAGTGTGCAAAATGGCACACGGTCGATAAGGACGAATACAGTCCGGCAAGCAGCAATATGCCATTTATAAATTTGACCGAAAGCTTTATAATGGTAAAAAATATGATAGGGAAAATGTTACGGATTGGATAACATGATGAAGCCTGAACAAGGAGTGGATATGAAAGAAATAATCGAAAGCATGGATGATTATGCAGATGAGATAGAGGCGTCGCTGAAGAGAATACGCCGCGGAGATGTGATGGACTGCACGGTGGTGGCATTTGATGAAACGGGAGTTTCCGTTGACCTTTCCTATTATGCGCCGGGAAGAATTCCGGCTGAGGAAATGAGCGCGGATCCATGCTTCAGCGTGATGAGCGATGTCAATGTGGGTGATACATTCAGGGCTATTGTTCAGCAGACCGATGACGGAGCGGGAAATATCATTCTTTCAAAGAAAGAAGCTGACGGGGAATTTGCCTGGGAACGTCTTGAAGAAATGAAGGCCGAGAGCGTTATGGTATCCGGAAAGATTGCAGAAGTTACCAGGGCAGGGGCAATAATGTATGTGGAAGGAATCCGCGGATTTATACCGGCATCAAAGCTGGATGTGAAATTTGTGGAGGACACGGCACCATACCTTGAAAAACATGCGGAAGTGCTGATTACTGAAGTTGACAGCGAAAACCACCGGTTGATACTTTCGGCAAAAGAACTTCTTACAGAGAAAATGCTGAAAAAGCGCAGTGAAAAAACAGGACGCCTTGTGGTTGGCAGCATTGTTTCCGGAACTGTTGAAAGCCTGAAGGAATACGGCGCCTTTGTAGACATAGGGGATGATATGTCCGGCCTTCTGCATATATCCGAGATTTCCGAGCGCCGCATTAAGCACCCTGCAAATGTGCTGAGCGTCGGTCAGGAAATCAGAGTGATGATCACAAAAATCGAAAACGGCAGGATATCCCTGTCCATGAAGGAAGTTTCAAAGCAGGATGCCGAAGCGGAAGAGGCAGAGGCAGCAGCAAGTGCAAGCGAATACAAAAGCGAGTATATACCGAACAATCCGTTTGCCGAACTTATCAGAAACCTGAATAAGTGAGCGCTCTTAATACAGAAACCAGTAAATTAAAGGAACAGTCAAAATGGAATATAAAATGACAATAGATGATGATTATAACCAGTATGAAATGTGCAGGCTGGTGAATGTTGCGATGGCCGATGCCGTGAAGTTTTACAGCAGCCGCCGGGACGAGATAACACCGGAAATGGTGCAGGAATGGGAAAGCATTGTTAAGGCCGGATGCGGAGCAGATGCGGCTTTTCAGGGGGACGGCAGGGTCATAACCGAGGAATCGGTCTATCAGGAAAGCTATGCTTCAAAAATGCTGGAAATGCTGAAGAAAGAGCAGGCATAACCGGAACGCTGCAAAACCCGGCAGAAAGCCGGACTGTGAAAGTTTATACAAACACGAACTGTGAAAGCGCCATGCACACAATGGTTCCGCCGGCAATGCTGAGGAGCGTGCTGCCCTTCCAGATGTAAAGGCCTGCAGTTACAGCACAGGCAATAAGCTGCGGAAGGCAGCCTGAAGCGGAAGTGAAGGTGATGTTCTTAAGGCAATAGATGACCAGCGTTGCCATGATAGCCATAGGCAGGACTTTCCCCAGATATTCAACGGGACGGGGAACAGACCGTCCTTTGAAAATGATAAAAGGCAGAGCCCTTTCCAAAAGGGTGATGACAGCACAGATGGCAATGACGAGAATAGAGTGAAGTGCTGTCATTTTCCCGGTACCTCAATCTTTCCGCGAAGTATTATAAGCAGTACCACTGTGATGACCAGGGACGGGAGAATGAAATTATCCGGCCCGATGATGATCAGACAGACAACTGATGAAACAAACGCAATGATTGCAGGCAGCTTGCTGTCTGCTTTTTTTATCTGCTCTATGAGGATGACGATGAACAGTCCTGTCAGGGCAAAGTCAATACCGGTTGTATTGAATGTGAAGAGCGATCCCAGAAGAGCACCTGCAATGCTGGAAGCTATCCAGTAAAAAAAGATAAGGGCAGCGGTGAAAACGTAGGTGAGCTTTTTATGCACCGGGTTTCCGTCGTCAAAATCGTTGGCGCAGTGAAGGGAAAAAGCCTCGTCCGGCAGGGCGAATATAAGAAAAGCTTTCCACGGGCCGTACTTGCGCCATTTTTCAATAAACGGGATGCCGTAGAAAATGTGCCTGCTGTTCAGAAGCAAAGCCATCAGGGCAACAACGGCAAGCGATGTGCCGCCGGCCATAAATGTGATCATGAGAAACTGCAAAGCCCCGGCAAACACAAAAAGACTGGTCGCACCGGTCCAGACCCAGTTATATCCGGCGGTCTGCATGAGAATGCCATACGCAAGTCCCACCGGGATGAATGAAATTAAAACAGGTACGCTCGCCTTCAGCGAGTACAAAAAAGATAGTCGCATCAGTCTTTCAGTTCGCGGAACTTGGCCTCCATTGTAGGGTTTCCCTTGGTAAGTTTTTTGACTGAGACATCCTCCACCTTACGGGTGGCAATTCCAAGCTGGCGGTCGGAACCGGTCAGCTCGTCCCTGACTTTCTGCAAATGCTGGATGGTCTTGTCAATTTCTTCAATTGCCTTCTCAAAATGATTGTGAGCAATTCGGTAGTTGTTGCCGAAGTCATCCTTGAATTTTGTAAGAGCATCTTCAAAATTGGAAACATCAATATTTTTGCTGCGCTCAACAGCCAGCTCCTGCTTGTATTCCAAAGCCTTCAGCGAAGCTCCGCGCAGGATAGAGATTATCGGGATGAAGCACTGCGGCCTTACCACATACATTTTTTCAAATTTATGTGAAACATCTACAATGCCGGCGTTATAAAGTTCGTTATCGGCTTCAAGAAGCGAAACCAGCACAGCGTATTCACATTTTTTCTCATGGCGGTCTTTATCAAGCTCCTTGAAAAAGTCCGTATTCTTGTGCTTGGTGGCGGTGGTGTCCATTTCATTCTTCATCTCAAACATGATGGAGAGGATCTCCGTGCCGTCTTCATCTGTCTCGCGATAAATGTAATCTCCCTTGCTGCCGCTCTTGGCATCATTGTCTTTTTCAAAATAAACATTTTTCAGCCCGATCTGGCGCAGCTGTTCAAACTGAAGCTGGCAGTGCTGCTCAAGGGTTTCGCCCACCATCTTTGTGGACATTTTGGTCTTAAGGTCTTTATAGTAATTAATCTGCTCATCCTTTTCAGCCAGAACAGCGGCAGACTTTTCCTTTTCACTGATAAGTTTGTTTTCAAGGTCACGTTTTTCGGATTCAGCCTGCTGCACAGCCTTCATTACTTCATATTCGATATTTTTGGCTTCACCCTCGCGCTGAGCCTGCAGCTTGTTCTTTTCCGATGCGAGTTCCATCTCAAGCTTGCGCTTTTCATCAACCACCTGCTGAACGGCCTTCAGCACCTCTGCCTCAGTGCTGGCCCTGCCGGAATCAACGGCGCTCTGAAGACGCATGTTTTCAGCCCGGAGGTCATCCATTTTCCTGTCCGTTTTTTTGGCTTCATTTTCATATTTTTCCTGAAGCTCCAGACGGACATTGTTTTCAAACGCATCCATTTCAAGTGCGTGCTTTTCCAGCATGTGTCTTTCCAGCTCCCCGATGCGGGCGCTGACATCTTTTTCAAACTCAGCGTCGCGGATCTGCTTTACAACAGCATTCATTTCTGCATCATCTACGGTAAACATCCGGCCGCAGTGCGGGCATTTAAGTTCAGACATCCTTAAACCTCCTGACTTTCGTATGTCGGTATTTTATCACACCGAAGTGCCAAAAAGCGTTTTTTTACCAAAAAAACAGCAAAATATGGTATCATCTGAAAAGTTAACAGAGGCTTAAAATGTTTTCAAATAGAGATTTACGAAAGCTACTGATACCACTTATCGTTGAACAGGTGCTTACCTCATTTATGGGCACCATAGACACGATGATGGTTTCAAAGATCGGCCAGGCGGCGGTTTCGGGCGTATCCTGCGTCGATTCAATAAATAAACTTATTATCTTCATGCTGACCTCAATTGCTACGGGAGGCACAATAGTGTGCAGCCAGTACATGGGGCGCCGCGATGAGAAACAGGCATCAAGGGCAGCCGAGCAGGTAATCCTGTGCTCGATAGGCATTGCCCTTATATTGATGACCATCGGACTTGTATTCCGGGAAGGGCTTCTCCGTCTTATTTTCGGGTCAGTTGAGGAAGATGTTATGGCAGCAGCACTTGATTACTTTCTGGTGACGCTGTTTTCATATCCGTTTGTGGCGGTGTTCAACTGTGTTGCAGCCTTGTACCGCTCAACGGGAAATTCACGCCTGCCGATGATAGTATCGGGCCTGGGAAATGTGCTGAATATTGCCGGAAACTATGTGCTTCTGTTCGTTGTAAAGATGGGAGTTGCCGGCGCGGCACTTTCAACAACGGTTTCGATGGCGGCAACCGCAATCGCGATGTTTATTTTCATACGCCGCAAAGGACAGGTGCTGCGCGTGCATAGCATATTTAGAATCCGTCCGGATTTTGGCATAATGTGGCGCGTGCTGAAAGTCGGTGTGCCTACGGGTATTGAAAATTCAATGTTCCAGCTGGGCAAACTCATTGTGCAGAGCACAGTTGCAACGCTGGGAACAATGGCCATTGCATCCAATGCCATTGTTGTGGCACTTGAGTATGTTACATCGATGCCGTCCCAGGGAATTGCAGTGGGGCTGATAACAGTTGCCGGCCAGTGCATAGGCGCAGGGAAACTTGATGAGGCAAAGTATTACATAAAGAAGCTGACACTCTGGTCGACCATTGTGCTTCTTGTATGGAACTGGGCAATATTTGCACTCACCGTGCCGGTCTGCAATTTTGCCGGACTGGAAACGGCTGCTGCAAAACTCACTTTTGATGTGATGCTGGTCATAAGCATAGTCAAACCGGTCTGCTGGCCGCTTGCATTCCTGCCGTCAAACGGAATGAGAGCCGCCGGAGACGGAACATTCAGCATGGTGGCCGCCTCCATCTCCATGTGGGTATGCAGAGTAGGACTGACCACACTTCTGTGCCGTGTGCTCGGTGTGGGGCTGATCGGCATATGGATAGGATATTTTGCTGACTGGACAGTAAGATCGATCATATCCGCAATCCGTTTCAAAAGCGGAAGATGGACCAGACACAAAGTCATTGAAGACAGGATAAAAGAGGCCTGACGGCCGGGTAAAAATATAAAGGACGAGAAAACATGTTTAAATTGTTAACCGGAATTTTTGTAAAGAACCGCGAAAATACTGGAGATCCGAAAGTGCGCAAATCATATGCCACACTGGCTAGCATTTACGGTATCTGCCTGAACATAATTCTGTTCATAGCCAAATTCATCGCCGGAACAATATCCGGATCCATGGCTATTACTGCTGACGCATTCAACAACCTTTCCGATGCGGGCTCCTCTGTGATCACATTCTTTGGTTTCATGCTTTCGGGAAAAAGGCCTGACAGGAAGCATCCGTACGGATACGGCAGAATTGAGTACATCACCGGGTTTATCATAAGCGCCCTGATTCTTCTGGTGGGCGTTGAGCTGGGGATTTCATCGGTGAATAAGATCATCACTCCTGAGCCGATAGAAGTGAGCATCGTTCCGGTCATCATCATGATTGCATCGATACTGGTGAAGTTCTATATGTTCACATATAACCGTTCCACAGGCAAAAAGATCAACTCACAGGCACTTTCGGCAACTGCGACCGATTCGCTCACGGACAGCATAGCAACCGCAGTGACGCTTATTTCAATGGGACTGGTGTACTTCTTCCATATCAATGTGGACGGCTGGGCCGGACTTCTGGTTTCACTGTTCATCATCTACGCAGGCATCACTTCGGCTATTGATACCATCTCGCCTCTGCTGGGCCAGCCGCCTGAGGAGGAGCTGGTAAAAGAGATAGAAGCGACATCCATGAAATATGAGGCCGTTAAGGGAATTCATGACCTGATGATACATGATTACGGTCCGGGCAGACTGATCATATCACTCCACTGCGAGGTTGACGGAGAAAATGATATGTACCGAATCCACGATGAGATTGACAACCTGGAGACGGAACTCAACGAAAAGTTCAATTGTGTTGCCACCATCCATATGGACCCTATAGAATCAAATAATTCTGTGGTCGGGGAGATGCGTGAGAAGGTGGCAGACAAGGTGAAAGAACTATATGCCGATGCCACCGTCCATGACTTCAGGATGGTCCCGGGACCGACACACACAAACCTGATATTTGATGCGGTCCTTCCTATGAGTGAAAAAGACAAAGACTCTGATGCAAAGGAAAAAATAGAGGAACTGATCAAAAACGACTGGGATGGTTACTTTGCCGTAGTCCACATAGACAGGAGCTATTTATAACTTTTTCAGGACTGCATGTATAAATTTTATACAATTTTATACACATGATACATTTACTATAGTATTTTTTTCGGGGGGGTATGATATATTATCCCCTAGAGACTGGAGGAAACGGTTATGATATTGCTTGATAACGGAACCTTGAGAGTTGAGATGTGTACGCCGGGCGAGCACCCGAGCGACGGATCACGTTTTGACAGGGCGGGCTTCATTACGGAAGTGGTTCTCAAAAACGAGATGCATTTCTGCGCAAGTGAGAACAGGAACAATAACCATCCGACCACGCACGGCCGAGGGCTCTGCTGTGAGTTCAGATACAATGGCTGGGCAGATGCCAAGGTGGGCGAGCGTTATCCGAAGATCGGCGTGGGCCTCATCCTGAAGGAAGACGAGGAATCGTACGCCTTTTATAAAAAATATGATATTCATCCGTATCCGGTTGAATGGACCGAAACGGAAAATGCGGTTGAATTCAGGACTGGCGCGCTGCCTTGCTGCGGCGTGGCTGTTACGCAGTATAAAAAGATTTCGATTGAAGGCAATACGCTGACAATAGACTGCGAGCTTACGAATGTGGGAGAAAAGCCTCTTGAGACCGGCGAGTACTGCCACAACTTTATCAATATCGACGGCTATGCAATTGGTCCGGAATACAGGCTTGACCTGCCGTGCATGAAGGACTTTGGCCATGAAGCCGTTATAAACAGATATACCCAGGCACCTTCAAACCTCATTGCAGATGGAAAAGGATTTACCTTTTCCGGTTACGACGGAAAAATAATCATAACCTCCGTTTCAACAGATGGAATGAGCAGCGAAATGCCTTTCAGATGGTCACTTTCAAACAAGGCCGCAAAGGCCGGAATTTATGCTGAAGATTTCTACACACCATCATCTGTTACTTTCTGGATCACGGATCACCTCTTCTCACCTGAGTTTATCCAGACTATCAGCCTGGCTCCGGGAGAGACGGCAAAGTGGACCAGAAAGATGACATTTACAGACGAATACGAGTAAAAGTTGGAGGAAGCCAGATGTCAGAAAGAAGTGACAGACTCAGAGCCGAATTCAAAAAAGAAGACGATGAGCGTGATGCAGGGCTTGTAACTCCTGATAACGTGGTCAGATATGATGATATTCAATACGGACCGTACGGAGAATGGAACCTGCTTGATGTTTACCGTCCGAAGGATTCTGAGGGAAAGAAACTGCCGGTCATTGTGAATGTGCACGGAGGCGGATGGGTTTATGGCACAAAAGAGACATATCAGTTTTACTGCATGAGCCTTGTTAAGTATGGATTCGCGGTTGTGAATTTCACGTACAGGCTGGCGCCGGAATATAAATTTCCGGCAAACTTCCTGGATATAAACGCCGTATTTGAGTGGATCCTGAAAAACGCAGATGAGTACGGATTTGATACCGAAAACATTTTTGCCATGGGAGATTCTGCAGGAGCAAATATGCTGACGACATATGCCGGCATTGCAACCTGTAATACAGATGTGGAAGAGGCATACGGCTTCACGGTCCCTGACGGACTTAAAATATCGGGAGTGGGGCTTAACTGCGGCATATATTCTTTCTATGAGCTTCCTCCGGAAGATCCTAAGATGGATGTCCTTCAGGATTATTTTGAAAACCCTGAAGGAAGCGAATGCCTGAGATACCTTTCAGCTGTCAGGTATATTACGCCGAATTTTCCGCCGGCCAGCATAATGACCTGTGAAAATGATCCTCTTAAACTGCAGCAGAATGTGCTTGCGGGAGCTCTCCTGAGAAGCAATGTGTTCTTTTCGGGCAGCTTTGTGGTAAGTTCAAAACGTAAGCTGGGACACGTGTTCCACTGCAACATAAGACTTCCCGAGGCAGAGGCAAATAATTACTGGCAGTGCCAGTTCTTCCTGAGCCTTATAGAACGGAAGAAGATGAAATAATATATAAACTGAAAGGCAGCAGCCGGTGAGGCTGCTGTTTTTTTATCCTTACCAGAGCGGGACGGAATGTGGTAAACTAAAACAAAAAAGAAAAGAGGAATATAAAATGAATATAGACCTGAAAGCGAAACCGTTTTTACTGAATGACAGTCAGGCAGCGTGGGTTGATGAGACCTTCAGCCGAATGACAGACCGGGAAAAAGCCGGTCAGCTTTTCATAATCAACGGATCGGGCTATCAGGAGGAGGAACTGAACAAAATAGTCGGCGAGTACAATATCGGCGGACTCCTCTTCAGACCGACGGAGACGCTTGATAAGGTAAGGGCCGGATTTGACAGGCTTGACGGCATTGCAAAATTTCCTCTGCTGAAGGCGGCAAACCTGGAAACAGGCGGCATCGGAATCGCCTCTGACGGAACTTTCTTTTCATCTCAGGCAGGTGTCTCTGCGGCTGACAGCAGTGAGGCGGCCGAGCATTTTGCGGACACCTGTGCATACGAAGGCGCAAAAGCCGGCGTAAACCTTACATTTTCACCGGTTTCCGATATCAGCAGAAATTTCTTCAATCCGATCATTCCTACCCGTTCATTCGGAACGGATATTGAAAAAGTCAGGGCATATACAAGAATATACGTGGAACATGTGCAGGCAGCGGGAATAGCAGCCAGCGCAAAGCATTTCCCGGGAGACGGAATAGATTTCCGTGATCAGCATCTGCATCCGACATATAACACACTTTCAAAAGATGAATGGTATGCAACGTTCGGAGATATTTACTCCAACATGATCGACGCAGGCCTACTTTCAGTCATGGTCGGACACATCTGTCAGCCTGAGGTTCAGATGGACATCAATCCTTCGCTTTCACCGGAAGAGTGCCTTCCGGGCTCTCTCAGCAAAGAACTGCTTCAGGGCGTTCTTCGCGGAAAGCTTGGTTTCAACGGAATGATCATAACAGATGCCACGATCATGACCGGATTTACGAATTCCCTTCCGAGAAAACAGGGAATCCCGGCAGCAATTGAAGCCGGCTGTGATATGATCTGCTTCAACATGGATTTCTATGAAGATTACGGATTCGTCCTTGAGGCTCTTGAAAACGGCACGCTTTCACATGAAAGGCTTGATGAAGCAGTATACAGGGTGCTTGCCCTCAAAGCAAAGGTTGCGCTCTGTCCACCTGAGTTTAAGGGTGCGCCTAACATAAATGAATGGGTGAAGGATGCAGCCGACAGGAGCGTTACGCTTGTAAAAAATAAAAAGAATGTTGTTCCTCTCAGCACTGAAAAGTACGAGAGCATAAACATCATAAGCATCGGGGATGACAAGCTTCCGGGCGGGGAAAGCCTTGCTGAATATGTAGCGGGAAAGCTCACCGCCGAAGGGTTTAAAGTGAGCATATTTGATCCGAAGTCGGGCAAGTTCGGCTTCTCATTCAAGGGAATGAGCACCCTCGATCCAAAGGAGCTCACGCTTTACCTTGCAAATATGGGTGACATAAGCAATAACACAGCTACACGCCTTTTCTGGAAGGCTCCACACGCGCAGGATGTGCCGCGTTATGTAAATGAGCTTGATTATCTTTTTGTATCTTTTGCATATCCGTACCATCTTTACGACATCCCGCGCATCCCTGCATACATCAATGCATATGCAGCTACAAAGGCCGTGGCCGATGCTGTTATTGAAAAGATTATGGGACGCAGTGAATTTAAGGGAGTGAACCCTGTGGATCCGTTCTGCGGAATGATAGATACAAGGTTATAGGAGAGGCAAATGATAAAAGGAGTAATTTTCGATCTTGACGGAGTGATATGCTCCACGGACGATTATCATTATAAAGCATGGAAGATGCTGGCGGACGAACTGGGTATTCCGTTTGACCGCAAGGTCAATAACAGACTCAGGGGAGTTTCAAGAATGGAAAGCCTTGAGATAATTCTTGAAAATTATGATAAAGAACTGAGCGAAGAAGAGAAGACTGTCCTTGCGACAAAGAAAAACGATGCCTACAGGGAAAGCCTTAAGGAAATAACTCCGGAAGATATAGGGGACGGAGTTCAGGAAACACTGGATATGCTTCGCCGGAACGGTTTTAAGCTGGCCATTGGGTCATCCTCAAAGAATACGCCGCTGATACTCACTCAGCTGGGCCTGGGGGATTATTTTGACGCAGTTTCCGACGGAAACAACATTACCAGGTCAAAACCCGATCCGGAAGTGTTTTTAAAAGCTGCTGAAATGCTGGGACTTGAACCTGAGGAATGCCTCGTGGTTGAAGACGCAGTGGCCGGCGCAGAGGCCGGCCATGCGGGAAATATGAAAGTTGCATGTGTGGGGGACGCATCACTAAAGCAAGCTGGAGATTATAACATGAAATCAGTCTCCGAGCTTTGCAGCATACTGATCTGATCACCTTTGTACGCGGGAATTTCCCTCATACACAGCCCAAAGCTGTTTCTCATCTGCAGGTTCGGCGTAGTCATTCAGGCTTCCTGCAACAAGGGCGCCTGCGGCCCAGCCGAACTGCAGCCATTTCTCAGGCTCCCAGCCGTTGATGATTCCGTATATGAGGCCTCCGGTGAAACCATCGCCGCCTCCTATGCGGTCAAGAATATCTATCTCTCTGGGCATTTCAACATGCCATTCACCATCTGTATAAAGAAGTGCTCCCCAAAGATTGACATTTGCGGAAACGACCTCGCGGAGCGTGTTTGCAAAAACTGAAACATTAGGGAATTTTATCCGTGCAGTCGTGATCATTTCCTTGAAGTTTTCAATTTTGTCACTGATATTTTTTACGCCGGCTTCCGGCCCTTTCAGCCCGAGACAAAGTTGAAAGTCTTCTTCATTTCCCACAAGGATATCGGCCATGGATGCTATGCATGTGAAGGCTTCGGCAAGCTCTTCGCGCCTTCCCTCCCAGAATGATGCACGGTAGTTAAGGTCAAATGAAACAAGGGTGCCGGCTTCCTTTGCGGCTTTTGCGAGAAGAAGGCAGAACTCTGTGGTTTCAGGACTGAGTGCGGCAATAAGGCCTGAAATATGAAGAACGGCAACGCCTTCTTCGTGGAAAATTCTGTTAAGGTCATAGTCCTCAATTGAAAGCGTGCGGCCGATTTCGCCTGAACGGTCGTTCCATACGCGCGCCCCTCTCAGGCCGAAACCGCTGTCGGCAATGTTTATCTGATGGCGGAATCCCCACGGGCCGCCCTGCGGAATGTCAGGACCTACATAAGAAATGTTGCGGCTTCGGAGTTCGTTTTTTATAAAGAGAGCTATCGGACTTCCTTCCACAAAGCGTGTGATGGCGAGGCATTCCTTACCGAGGGATGAGGAAACGTTCAGCACATTGGTTTCGGCACTGGTTGCCTGCATATAAAAATTGTGGCTGTTGTGGACCGGCATACGGTTTTCAGGGGTGATCCTGATGCCCATGCTTGTAGGGCAGGCCACCGCGTATTTATAGTTACTCTTAAGTCTGATCATAACAGCTCCTTTACGTACTTTTTGTTAAATTCTATGTGTTCTCTCATGGCTGAACGGGCAAGGTCTTTGTCACCTGACATTATTGCCCGGGCTATGCGGCTGTGAGTATCTATCGTTTCCTTCAGCAGACTGTTGCGGCTGAGTTCAGCCTGCATCGGAATGCTTCTGGCAAATACCTGCTTCATGATGCTGAGCGCAACCTCATTGCGTGATGCCGCGGCGACTGCAATGTGGAAAGCTTCATCCTCCGGATTGTGCGTGCGGTTTGCAAATATGGCATCTTCTACAGCGCTGCATGCCTTCATGATCAACTCGCGGTCATCTGCTGAGGCATTTTCCGCAGCAAGTGCTGCAAGTTCAGGTTCAATAAAGAGTCTTATATCCAGAAGCTGCCGGGCCGTTTCGACCTTATCCTGGATGAAATCAACACCCCACGGATCATCTATGAAACCCGGAGTTTCTGATACAAAGGTGCCGACTCCCCGCCTGACGCAAAGAACATTCCGGCTGACAAGAGCCTTTATGGCCTCTCTGACAGTGCTTCTGGAAACGCCGAGGATTGAGGAAAGCTCATATTCGTTGGGGATTTTGTCACCGGGCTGAAATTTCTTTTCATTTATGAGGGCGACGATTTTATCCGCTGCCTGTTTGGAAAGAAGGTATTTTTCGTTCATATTAATTTCCCTTAATAAAATGGTTGTCTGACAACTGGATTAATTCTGCTCTTTCCGAATGGCATTGTCAAGAAGAAAAAATAAAGATATTGACTGAAAATAAAGAAAATGTTAATCTAATCCGGACATCAGACAACTGATGTGATTTTTATAAAAACGGAAGGCATCAGCTATGAAAAAAGCAGATATTGGAGTTGTTGGACTGGCGGTAATGGGTGAAAACCTTGCCCTTAACATGGAATCAAAGGGGTTCACAGTGGCTGTTTACAACAGGACCGCTGAGAAAACAGAAAAATTCGCCTCAGGAAGAGGCACGGGAAAGAACATTATCCCGGCATTTTCATTGAAAGAATTTGCGGATAATCTTGAAAAGCCGCGAAAGGTTATGATGATGGTAAAAGCGGGAAAGCCTGTGGACGATACTATTGATCAGCTTCTGGCCGTATTGGAGCCGGGAGATATCATCATAGACGGAGGCAACAGCCTTTATAAAGATACGAACAGAAGAACGGAGAAGGTTGAGGAGGCAGGCCTTCTTTATGTGGGCTGCGGTGTCTCCGGAGGCGAAGAGGGCGCACTTAACGGGCCGAGCATGATGCCGGGTGGTTCTGAAAAAGCATGGGAATATGTGGGGTCTGTATTCAAAGCCATC
Source organism: Lachnospiraceae bacterium (assembly GCA_045640845.1). Taxonomy (GTDB): domain Bacteria; phylum Bacillota; class Clostridia; order Lachnospirales; family Lachnospiraceae; genus RGIG5612. Next base: position 5,725 of record JAZUFV010000162.1, on the reverse strand, counting down.
TGCGCAAAGGCGGAAGGTGACGAATGCTGCACCTGGATTGGTCAAAAGGGCGCAGGACATTTTGTGAAAATGGTCCACAACGGCATTGAGTACGGAGATATGGAACTCATCTGCGAAGCATTCAACATAATGAAAAATCTGCTGGGTCTTTCATATGATGAAATGGGTGAGATATTCACAGGCTGGAACGAGGGCGAGCTGAAGAGCTATCTTATTGAGATAACCGGCCGCATACTGAAAGAGAAAGATGAAGACGGAAGAGCGCTGGTTGAAATGATACTTGATGTTGCAGGGCAGAAAGGAACCGGCAAGTGGACCGGAATCGAGGCACTTGATGAGGGCGTTCCGCTGACGCTTATTGCGGAGGCTGTTTTTGCACGCTGCCTTTCTGCATTTAAAGAGGAAAGGGTTTCTGCATCTGCCATATACGGTAAAGAAGTAAAGACCTTTAACGGAGATAAAGCGGCTGTTATTGAGGATATAAAGAAGGCACTTTATGCTTCAAAAATCGTTTCATATGCGCAGGGGTTCGCGCTTATGAGCGAATCTATGAAAGAGTACGGCTGGCAGCTTGATCTGGGCAGCATAGCCATGATATGGAGAGGCGGCTGCATAATACGCTCAGCTTTTCTGGGAAAGATCAAAGAAGCTTTTGATGAGAATAAGGAACTGAAGAACCTGCTGGCTGCACCGGCCTTTGTTAAAGAAATAAAAGAGGCTCTTCCTTCATGGAGAAGGATAGTATGTCTTGCGGCCGAACACGGCGTGCCTGTTCCTTCCATGATGGCTGCATTAAGCTATTTTGACGGATATACATCGGCCGTCGTACCGGCCAATCTTATTCAGGCCCAGAGAGATTTCTTTGGTGCACATACATACGAGCGCACCGACAGCCCACGTGGAGAATTCTTCCATACAGACTGGAGCGGCATAGGATCAGACGCCGCATCAGGAACATACACGGTGTGAAAAAAGTACGAAAAGTACTTCTACAGAAGTATTTTCTGGATGTTTTTTGCGAAAACGGCTGGCAGCTGTTCAGGCAAAAAACAGGCCGCAATTATTGAAAATAAAGCAAAGTGCTTCTAAAGAAGTATAAAAAGACGGCGAGTTCCGGATCAGTTATGGGCTGGTCCGGAGCTTTTTTGTTTGACACCGAAATTTTGAGAGCTTGCTCTAACATAGAAGGTGCCAGTGTAAGAGCAATTCTCTAACATGAAAGGGGTCTATGTAAGAGAATATGGTGCTAAAAGTGCCGCAAATGTCAAAATGGAGTTCGAAAACATGAAATTCTCTAACATAGGAGGTACCAATGTAAGAGCAGCTCTCTAACACAGAACGGCTTAGTGTTAGAGAATATGCTGCCAAAGCTTTATAGAAAACGGGCTTTTGGCCGGAATGCAACGTCATCAGGCTTAGCACGGAAAAATGCCGCCCGCCGGGTGACCAAAGTTTTGGCCGATAATATAGACTTACGGCGTAATGAAAAACAGAAACGCATGTATAGGAGGGAAAAGATATGTACGGAGCTATTATCGGAGATATTGTAGGAAGCCGGTTTGAATTTGACCGTGGGGACGATACTGACGCACTAGGCGCAATTGCCGGGGCTATGGCGAGGGCATGTATTTTATCGAAAATGCCTGTGTGGTTCAGGCAAAACGGTTCACACCGGAGGAGTTTATGGAAGTGGTTGAAAAGATCTGAAGTTCTTTTAACCGTCGTTCACTTATGCAAACTGCTCAAGTGCAGACTTATTTCGATTGTCGGATACTGGTTCTTATAAATATGTCATTGAAATCCAGTTGGCGGGTACTAAATGTACCCGCCAACTGAATTTGGTTTACACTTTTGGGTATGTTAGTACCCGCCAACTGAATTTGCTTTACACTTTTGGGCTTGTCAGTACCTGCCATTTATCTTTAATGGCCTTTGTGCCTGTCTTCACAATATGGCCCGCCGAAAACGGTGGGTCATTCAGTCTTACATTAGGAAATCGCACCTGAACCCACAGTTTATGATAGAATAAAAACATCAAAAAACAGGAGAACAGAAGATGACTAAGAAAGAGCTTGTACTTGAGACAATAGAGGGCAGACTGACAGGCAGCACTCCATCAGGATTCTGGCTTCACTTCCCGGAAGAGGCAATGCAGGGCGATGCATCTTTTGAAGCCCATATGGATTTCTTCAGAGGCAGCGGGACCGATATAACAAAGATCATGAACGAGAGCGTTGTGCCGGCATTCCCTATCAGAATGGCAGCTGACTGGCGGATGATACCGACATTTACAAAGGATTCTCCATGGATCAGGAACCAGATCGAACTGAGTAAGCGCATTCTTGACGCTGTGGGAGATGACGGCTTTGTGGTTCAAACAGTTCATGGCATTGTAGCCTCGGCATGGCATGCAAGAGGCGGCACAGCCGGATATGACCGTGGCAAAAAAGAGATACTGGCAAAATGGCTGAGAGAAGATGAGGCTTCAGTGCTTGACGGCTGGAACCGGATAGCAGATGGCCTCTGCATTCTGGTTGAGGAATGCGGCAAGATCGGGCTTGACGGCATCTACTACGCTGCACTCGGAGGAGAGAGCTATCTCTTTACGGACGAGGAGTTTGAACGATGCATAAAGCCTCTGGACATGCGTATAATGGCAGCTGCAAAAAGCAGCAAGGTCATATTGCATGTCTGCAAGGATGAGATAAATCTTGAACGCTATCTGGGATATGAATTTGACGTTATCAACTGGGGCACTCACGGAAACAATCCGCCGCTTGAAGCAGGAATGAACCTCTTTCCTGACAAAGTGATATTGGGAGGGCTTCAGGACCGAAGCGGAGTGCTGGTTGACGGAACACCTGGAGAAATTGAAGAAGCTGCCCGTCAGATACAGGCAAAAATGCAAGGCCGTCCGTTCATACTGGGCGCCGACTGCACATTGCCGACAGAAATAGATTATGCAAGAATAAGGACAGCTGCTGAGGCATTGAAGTATTAAAGTCTCTTACGGCAGCCCGAATCTATTTTTATGCATTCAACTCGCTAAAAATACCCCCTCATTCGATAAAATCTGATGGACTTCCGTCTTTTATAAGTGGGGCTTTAAAATCAGAACCTGATCTTAAAGCTCCACTCTGTATCACTATGCTGCTATCTGCAATAACATATGATCCGGAGGGTGATCGGACATGGAATTTAATTATATTAAATGATGTACTGATGGAAAAGAAGAAAGGCTGGCTGTCGATTTCCACTACCATCTGATTTTTTCAACATCTCCGCGCAGATACAGGTTGCCATTTTCATGTATTTTTAGCGGTTCAAGCTGCTCTTTTTTAACTATGTAAGCAATATTCTGCCTCGAACACTCCAAAATTTCGCAGCTTTCTCCTGTGCTGAGAACATTGTTTTTAATATAATTTTTAAAATCCTGCACAGTAAGCGGAATTCTTTCACCTGCCTCATAAAGTCGCCATGACGGAATGTCGATGCTATCATTAAAAGTAACCGCATAACCACCAACGCCTATCTTACCGGACTGATACAAAGCCTTGTTTTGTATGACTTTATCAACTCCATCCTGGTCGATTAACTTCGCCAAATCAACTTTCTTGACCGTTTCATCCGAAAAAAAGCATAGGAGCATGTGAGCATCAAGAATTGAAACATCAAGCAGATTCCTCCTTTGCCTTTCTATGACATATTCCGGTAGAGAAGGAATTCCCTCTATAAACAGATTATCCTGCGAACATTTTCCCTTTGAAATCTCAAGAAATTTCATCTCGTCATAATGCTTCAATTTATGCGTATCCAAAATTGCACCGATGTTCTGCCTCCCGCTTGGAATTATTCTTTCTTTAACCCACAAAAAGCTAATATCCCTGGGAATTGTAAAAATTCCCTTTTTCACAAAGCTGGTCAGAAGCAGGGGGGCTGTCCATTCATCCAAATTTTCCTGAAGTTCTATGATGAACTCGGAACTGCCTTCATAATAGAGTAAAATACCGATTGATATTCCGAGTTCATCATCAATAATTTCAAAGTTCTTCATAAATCAGATACCTCTTGTAAATCATATCCCAGATTTTGTTGATAAAGGTCTGAGATATTATGTCCTGGAGCCCATCAAATAAAAACTCCTTATCCTGCTCTGTTAACTTCCCGGTAAACACATTTTTCGGATCCTTTATCAATTTAAGATTATCATAACAGGAAAAAGTACCGATAAAATTCTGGCATTTTTTATCTTCAAGCACATTGAATTTCTGCGCGGCGGTGTCCGTCATACACGGGTAAATAAGTGACAAACCGTGATCAAACAATGGTGCAATGCGAATTGTATGTGATCTTGCATTTCTTAATACTTCAATGTTTGCACCATGACGATCTCTGTTTAGAATCAGATAATCAACCGCAAGCATTTCATCGACGTATTTCTGCCATCCTTGTCTGACACAAAATTCATAATGAGACTCCCCAGATTCAGCATTTGTTCTGTAGTAATCTTCCAATGCAATCTTGCTTTCGTTTCTCTTCTTGAAATCCTGAGAGGCACAAAGATATGTTTCAAATTCTTTGCCCTCGATATTTATTACTGCATGGATAAGATCATATGACAGGTGATCTACTTCCAGTAAAGTAAGAAGACGGTCCACTATTATCTCATTCACACATTCGTGACCGACTACTCCTTTTACCGAATCGAAATTTGAAAGCTTATAATATGTCTTTCTGCCTGCAAGTGTTGATTCTGACTTCAAAAAAGTCCCTGCTGTTCCACTTGAGCTTCTGATATGGGACCATTTTAAATATGTAAGATCTTGCAAATTATTAAAAACGTTCATGACATCACCTCCTATTTGACGTGCGTCAAAGACCACACAAACATTATAACATCTATTTGACGCGCGTCAAATATTTTTATCATTTGTTGGCCGTTCCGATAGCAGCAGTGCTCATTTTTCAGTGTTGCTGTTTTATGAACATTGCCCTAAACGGCGGGTTGTTTAGTTTTACATTAGGAAATCACGCCGGGAGGATTCCTTCATTTCCTCCAGTAATTATAGAAATATTCCTCGGCATCCTCAAACATGAACTCTGTTATTTCATTTTGTCAATGTTTGTTATGATTATAGTATATTTTGCCTGACCATTTCAATAACATGAGGAATGCTGCTAAGTGGGAGCATGGCAGGGAGAAGCATACACACCGCTTAATAAAAAGGACCGCCGCTTAATGCGACGGCCCCCTTTGTGCTGTTATCAGAAAGAACGGCAGATATTCAATGGGCTTGATAAGTTGTCATTTCTCTAAGCTCAGCCTCATTCATTCCAAGCACACTGGCAACTTCTTCAGGAGGAAGTTTTAGCAGCATTTTCTCAATTATCAGTTGCTGGCCCTCCTCCAAACCTTCCCGGCGGCCTTCTTCACGCTCATCTTTTAGTTTTTCCTCAAGTGTCATAAACTCAGCCTCCCATCTTTTGTATTCCCTGGCCTTTGTCAGATCATTTTCTATCCTGTGTGCCAGATTCCGGTCATCACCTGTAGCTTTGCCGCTTCTCACATATTCCAGGAATGCCTTCATTTCATCAGACACATTTTCTCCCTGATAACATGCGTTCACAAAAACCGTGTAATTCCCGTCATTAAGCAGAAGTTCAGGATGATTTTCACATATATTCTGATAATAATATACGGGTTCATCAATTGCAACCGGAATCG
>JAZUFV010000161.1:0-4555 GCA_045640845.1 Lachnospiraceae bacterium | reverse complement strand
CCATAGTCAATTGATTAAACAAGGGTATTTTTAACAAAAAAAAATCTGTATTTGGATAGATTTAACAAAAAATGCACAAAACCGCAGTTTTGTGCATATATTGTATAAGAGAAAAATCCATTCTACAAAATATTGTATTTTAACTTTCCCTTGAAGAAATCTCTCTGGCAACCAGAACGCCGCTTGCCGAAGCATGTGAAAGTGAGTGTGTAACACCGCTTCCGTCGCCTATAATAAACAGCCCTTCATGACCGGTCTCAAGCTTTTCATCAAGCTCCACCTGCATGTTATAAAACTTAACTTCAACTCCGTAAAGAAGTGTATCCATTCCCGCAGTTCCGGGTGCGATCTTATCGAGCGCATAGATCATCTCAATAATTCCGTCCAGAATCCTCTTTGGGATCACAAGTGAAAGGTCGCCCGGAGTTGCCTGAAGAGTCGGCCTTGTAAAGCATTCATCAATGCGTTTCTGCGTGCTCCTGTGGCCGTCAATAAGATCGCCGAATCTCTGGACTATAACTCCGCCTCCGAGCATGTTTGAAAGTTTCGCGATGCTCTCGGCATAAGCGGTGCTGTCATCAAAAGGCTCGGTAAAATGCTTGGATACAAGCAGCGCAAAATTTGTATTTTCCGTATGCTTGTCGGCATCCTCAAAGCTGTGACCGTTAACGGTAACAATGCCGTTGGTATTTTCATTAACCACCAGACCGTGAGGATTCATGCAGAATGTGCGGACTTTATCACCGTATTTCGGTGTTTTATAAACAATTTTGCTCTCGTACAGTTCATCCGTCAGGTGCGAAAAGATTTCGGCAGGAAGTTCCACACGTACGCCTATGTCAACCCGGTTGCTCATTGTCTTTATATTCAGGTTTCTGCAGATTCCCTCCATCCATTTGCTTCCGCTTCTTCCGACAGAAACTATGCAGTACTTTGACTCATATGCCCCGTCTTTCGTTACTATGCTGTAACCCGACTCAAGTGTATCAATGTTTTCAACGGGAGTATTGAAGAAAAATTCCACATTATCTTTCAGTTCAGCATAAAGATTTGAAAGAACGACATAGTTTTTGTCCGTACCAAGATGTCTGACTGAAGCATCCATAAGATGCAGCTGATTCTGCATACATAGTTTTTTAATTTCTGTATTTGCCGTCGAATACAGTTTTGCGCCTTCTCCGCCGTGAGACATGTTTATCTTGTCCACATATTCCATCAGTTCAACAGCCTTTTCCTTGCCGATGTATTCATGCAGATTTCCGCCAAAATCATTTGTAATATTATATTTTCCGTCTGAATATGCTCCTGCTCCGCCAAAGCCTCTCATGATCGCGCATGTATTGCAATGGATACATGATTTTACCTTTTCTCCGTCGATCGGACATTTTCTCTTATCAAGAGGCTGGCCTGTTTCAAAAACAGCTATCTTCAGATTGTTTCCTGTTGTAACAAGCTCATAGGCCGAGAAAATTCCTCCCGGTCCTGCACCGATTATTGCAACATCATATTTTTTATTCATACAATTCTCCTTTCGGGATTATCATATAATTGTACTTATAAGATAAATCACGCCCATATGTACAGGGTAAAAGATATAAAAGAAATACTTAAGTTTAAGGCGTCCTCTTCTGCCGTTATAAAAGAATATCAGTAGCGGTGAGAACATAGCCACCCACTGAACGCTGATCGCTGACGTGAAGCACAGCTGCAGCAGCATTACTTCCATCAGGCATATTGTAAGAAGATCCCATAAAAATTTGTTTCCGATCCTCTCCCTGCCGATCAGATTCGGAATGTATGCAAACACCGGTGTCAGCACGCCGAATATACCGTAGTCAACGCTGAAAACAAAGCCTTTGATGATCATCGGCAGTATCACGCAGATGAATACCGCAGCCATCAGGCATAACACAAATATTATCCATGAAAGAAAATTTCTCTTTTTGACGGCGTTATCAAGCGAGTAAATAATCACAATGGATAATGCAAACGTTAACAGAATGCATTGTTCCAGACTGCCCTGGGAAAAAAAGAAGACCAGCTGGCAGAACAGCCACACAGCAAGCACCGTACCAAGATAACGTTTGCGTGATCTGGTATAAAAACAGCCTTCCGCGATCAGAAATGCAAACAACGGAAAAGCAAACCTGCCTATGATCCTCAGCCAGATAATATCAGGAAAAATAATTGCGCCGATATGATCGATGGTCATCGATATCAGCGCAATCAACTTCAGCATATTCCCGTTAAGTATTTTAATACTACTTCGTTCCAGTGCTTCCAAAGCCTCCTGCGCCTCTTTCTGTTTCATCAAGCTCATCAACAAGATTCCACGCGGCGGTAATATACGGAGTCAGGACAAGCTGGGCAATTCTCTCTCCTGACTCAATTACCTGGGGTTCTTTTGAGTGATTGTAAAGGGAGACCATTACTTCTCCCCTGTAGTCTGAGTCAATAACGCCAACTTTATTTGAAGGGGCAAGACCTCTTTTATTGGCAAGCCCGCTGCGCGCAAAAACAAGGCCGGCATATCCTTCCGGAATAGCCATGGCAAGCCCTGTGTGTATAAGAACACTCTCGCCCGGAGCGATTGTCACAGGCTCTTCCATGCACGCATACAGATCCGCACCGGCGGAAAATTCTGTTCCGTATGTAGGCAGTATTGCCTTTTCATTCAGTTTCTTGATGTTCATATCATTTAAAGCTGTCTTTTAAAGCAACGCTTCTGTTAAATACAAGATGTTCAGGTGCGGCATCTTTATTATCCAGACAGAAATAGCCCTGTCTCATAAACTGGAATCCTTCACTGTCCTTACCCTTTTGAGGCATGGAAATCTCTGAAAGACTCTTTTCCACCATGCATCCGGTCAGTACTTTAAGGCTTTCCGGATTGAGGCAGTCAACATAGTTCTTTCCTTCTCCGTCAGGATCGGCATCGCTGAAAAGATAAGAGTAAAGCCTTACCTCGGCAGGAACTGCCGTGTTTCTGTCAACCCAGTGAATAGTTGCACCCTTTACTTTATGACCGTCCGCAGGATTTCCTCCCTTACTGTCAGGCTGGTACTCGCAGAAAACTTCAGTAACATTTCCGTTTTCATCTTTTGCGCAGCCTGTGCAGGTTACAAGATATGCCCCCTTTAAACGTACTTCATTGCCCGGATACAGTCTCTTGTACTTGCTTGGCGGAATTTCCGCAAAGTCTTCTCTTTCAATCCAAAGGTCCCTTGAGAAGCTCATGTCATGAGTGCCGCTTGTTTCATCAAGAGGATTATTTTCAAGGGCAATAACTTCCCTTTCACCTTCAGGATAATTGGTAATAGTAAGTTTTATCGGATCAAGTACAGCCATTACACGTTTTGCATTGGCATTAAGGTCATCTCTTAAGCAACTTTCAAGAAAAGCCCAGTCTACAGTTGAATCAACTTTTGAAACGCCTATCTTTTCGCAGAAATTCCTTATGCTCTTTGCTGTATAACCTCTTCTTCTTAATCCGCAGAGGGTAGGCATTCTCGGATCATCCCACCCACTTACGATGCCGTTTTCAACAAGATATCTGAGCTTGCGTTTTGACATAACAGTATAGTTGATATTAAGCCTTGCAAACTCGATCTGGCGCGGCTTTATCCCCGGTATCGATACATTTGATACGACCCAGTCATAAAGCGGACTGTGATCCTCGTACTCAAGCGAACACATGGAATGAGTGATCCCCTCCAGGGCATCCTGTATAGGATGAGCAAAGTCATACATCGGGAAGATGCACCACTTTGTTCCCTGACGGTGATGTTCAATGTAGCGGATACGGTAGATAACCGGATCACGCATATTGAAGTTACCGCTTTCAAGATCGATCTTTGCCCTTAATGTGTACTTGCCTTCCTCAAATTCGCCGTTTCGCATACGCTCGAAAAGATCCAGACTTTCCTCTATCGGTCTGTCTCTGTACGGGCTCTTTGCAGGATGGTTTGTATCTCCCCTGTATTCTTTGAACTCTTCAGCAGAAAGTTCGCATACATATGCAAGTCCCTTTTTTATAAGCTCAACGGCATATTCGTAATCTTTTTCAAAGTAATCCGAACCATAGTAAAAACGATCAGCCCAGTCAAATCCGAGCCAATGTATGTCTTCCTGAATGGCTTCAACAAACTCACTGTCTTCCTTTGCAGGATTGGTATCATCCATACGAAGGTTACAGATTCCGTCAAACTTCTCTGCCATTCCGAAATCTATTGTAAGAGCCTTGCAGTGACCGATATGAAGGTAGCCGTTTGGTTCCGGCGGGAAACGTGTATGGATTTTCATACCGTAACAGCGGTTTCCGTCTTCAAGGTCTTCCTCAATAAAATGCTCAATAAAATTCTTTGATACTACTTCTTCCATAATCATTCTCCAAAATAAACACAGATATGGTTATTATATTAAACTTCTTTCTTCTTTTCAACTTTGATATGAATTCCAAGCATTCGCCTTTACCTGCCGTGTGCCATTTTTTATTATGCCGCCCTCCCTGCATATGCACATGCTTGGAATAAATTTTGCCTCCGATTCCGTAGAC
>JAZUFV010000160.1:0-1925 GCA_045640845.1 Lachnospiraceae bacterium | reverse complement strand
TCATTTGTTTTTATTGCTCCTGTATACTTTGTTTTTCTATCCGGAAGTTTAACAAATCCGGAGGTTTTTCTCAATAGCTTCGCTCATATCAGCTGCGTTTGATTTTTTTCATCACGCTGCCCGCCAGTTCAACCGTAAGCTTTTCTTTTGTGATCAGCTGAACGGCTGCATATCCTCCGAAGAAAAGCACTGCTGAAATAACGAGCGCAGGGAAAGCCTGCAGTTCCAGAAGCTTCACCCAGAAGCTTAAACCTGCACCGGTTATTATTCCCAGGATGATTTTTATATAGCTTATCTCAGCAAATAGCTTTCCGGCCATATCTTTTAACATGGCCATCTGCACAATAAAAACAACACCCTCTGCAACAACTGTGCCGATTGCAGCTCCGGTTGCACCAATTTGCGGGATAAGTATTATGTTTATGATAAGATCCACCACAGCGCCTATGACAACAGAAATAAGCACCGCTTTTTCACGCCCCTGCGGAACCAGTATTTCAATTCCCATCAGGTTGGTGATCCCGATGAAAACAAGTGTCGGCATGATCACCTGCATAGGCTCAACAGCCGGAAGGAACTGTTCTCCCGAAAGCAGAAGTACCGTTTCTTTGGCATAGAAAATAAAATAAACCATCAGAGGCAGTGATAAAAGAAGCACAAAGTTCATTGCTTTTTTTGAAATACGCAGGAACTCATCGTGCATTTTGTTCTGTATATAATATGAAACTCTCGGAAGCAGAACTGCTCCAAGTGAAGTTATGAAGGCAACCAGCACAGTCTTGACTTTGACTGCCGCAGTGTAGTAACCAACATCTGCATCAGTCTTCATAAAACCCAACATGATAATATCCAGGTTTGTGTAGATTGTGGTGGCGCATGCCATTGCAAAGAAAATGAGCACGGCCTTCATGTGGCGTTTAAGGTTGATGCCGCCCACCGGCCTGAAGCTTATGAATTTATGCGCATTGATGAAATTCAGTATGTTGGATGCGCCTGCGGCAAAGATGGATATCCCTCCGTAGATGATGTAATCATTTTCACTTTTTACCAGGAAGAACATGGCAATGATGGCAATCACCTTAAAGATTATTGACCTTAAAGTGATGTATGTATACTGCTCCATTGCCTTATAAAGCCATTCCATGCCTATGGCATTAAGAATCATTGTGAGGCTTATGATAAGGATAAGTGTTCTTGCTTCAATGAATTTCGGAATTATAAATACACCGGCAAAAAGAAGAGCATACGAAACCGCATTTGTGATCAAGTTAATAAGCAGCAGTTCGTGTGCCGTTCTTGAAAGCTCCTCCTTATTATCGCGAACCTTCGCACATGCCCTTATACCGTATGTAGGAATGCCCAGATCCGCAATAATGCAGAAATATGTAATAACCGATGTGGCGAAAGATACTTTTCCCACACCGGTATCCAAGAGAACCCTTGAAATATATGGAAATGTGATAAGCGGAAACACAATGGTTGCAATCGTAAGAATTGCATTCATTATGAAATTCCGCTTAAGTGAAACCTGTTTCATTACATTGAACCTTTACGATTCAGGACAACCCCCAGTGTCTTGACCAGAATCTTTACATCAAGCCACGGTGTCCATTTACTGATGTACTCGTTATCAAGCCTTACTATTTCTTCAAAATCAGTAATCTCATTGCGTCCGCTCACCTGCCAAAGCCCGGTAATTCCCGGTTTAAAGGAAAGTCGGCTCTTATGGTGTACTTCATATTTTTCAAACTCATCCACTGTAGGCGGACGAGTTCCGACAAGGCTCATCTCCCCCTTAAAAACATTCAGAAACTGCGGAAACTCATCCAGTGACCAGTTTCTTATTTTCTGCCCAATTCCCGGGATAATGCGCGGGTCATTTTCCATTTTAAAAATCTGACCCTTCATTTCATTCTGCTTCATAA
>JAZUFV010000159.1:0-8614 GCA_045640845.1 Lachnospiraceae bacterium | reverse complement strand
ATGCCAATACATGCGTTTTTGATGAAAAAGCCGGCATCATGCTTAATGACCATTTTGTAAAGCTTATTGCATGGTACGACAATGAATGGGGCTATTCTAACAAAACGCTTGATATGCTTATCCATATGGCAAAAACGGATGCCGGGAGTGCATCTGCAGAATAATCAGCCAAAATAATGACATGATATAAAAGCAATCGCCGCCTCAGGCCGGCGATTGTTTTTTATGTACATTAAAAACCCTTGATTTTATGCGAAAAAATTTATATCATACTTAGTTATATAGTAGCATGGGAGGATTATATGGTTATTACAGATTTTCTGGAGAGAAATGCCAGACTTTACGGACAGGATACGGCTCTCGTTGAGATAAGTCCTTCTGAGGACAGAGACGCGGCAGTTACATGGAGAGAGGCAAGCCTTATCGAAAGTGCACAGTCAGATTCTCCTTACAGGAGAGAGATCAGCTGGGCAGATTTTGAACGCCGCGCAAACAGATTTGCAAATCTGCTTTTAAGCCGCGGAGTAAAACGGAATACAAAGGTTGCAATGCTGATGATGAACTGTATTGAATTTCTTCCGATCTACTTCGGAATTCTCAAGGCAGGCTGCATAGTTGTGCCTATGAATTACCGATACGCCAGCGAAGAGATCAAATACTGCCTTGAACTGGCAGATGTTGAGGTGCTGGTTTTCGGCCCTGAGTTCATTGAAAGAATGAACACAATTAAAAACGATATCCCGATGGTCCGCACATTGTTCTTTGTAGGAAAGAACGGACCTGAATATACAGAGGACTGCATTAAGCTTCAGGGCTTCTGCTCTGCAAGCCAGCCGCCTGTTGAACTTAAGGAAGATGACTACGCAGCCATCTATTTCTCATCAGGAACAACGGGATTCCCGAAGGCTATTCTTCACCGTCATAAAGCACTTTACTGCTCATGCCTTACAGAACAGAACCATCACGGACAGACAAAGGACGATGTCTTCCTGTGCATTCCTCCGCTTTATCATACAGGCGCAAAGATGCACTGGTTCGGCTCTCTCATGACCGGCGGAAAAGCAGTCATTTTAAGAGGCGTAAAACCTGAATGGATAATCCGCACAGTTACGGAAGAAAAATGCACCATAGTATGGCTCCTGGTTCCGTGGGCGCAGGATATCCTGGACGAGATAGAATCAGGAAGGATCAAGCTGGAAGACCATCTGCTTGATCAGTGGAGACTTATGCATATAGGTGCGCAGCCGGTACCTCCTTCACTCATCAGAAGATGGAAGAAGTACTTCCCGCATCACCAGTACGATACTAACTACGGACTCAGCGAATCCATCGGACCGGGCTGTGTTCATCTGGGAGTTGAAAATGAACATAAAGTAGGAGCTATCGGAATTCCGGGCTATCTCTGGGAGACAAAGATCATCCGTGAGGACGGAACAGAGGTTGAACAGGGCGAAGTTGGTGAGCTTGCCGTTAAAGGCCCGGGCGTGATGCTTGAATACTATAAGAATCCGGATGCAACTGCTGATGTTCTCCATGGCGAATGGCTTTATACAGGAGATATGGCGCGTCAGGATGAGGACGGCTTCATCTATCTGGTTGACAGAAAGAAGGATGTTATTATCACCGGCGGTGAAAACATATATCCGGTCCAGATTGAAGACTTCCTGAGACAGAATGACAAGATCAAGGATGTTGCGGTCATTGGTGTTCCGGAGCCTCGTCTCGGTGAGATCACGATGGCCATTATCGAGCTTAAGGAAGGCATGGAATGCACAGAAGAAGAAATCAACGAATTCTGCGCGGAGCTTCCGAGGTATAAGCGCCCGAAGAAGGTTGTATTTGAAAAAGTTCCGAGAAACCCTACAGGAAAGATAGAAAAACCGGTTCTCCGCGAGAAGTACTGCAATGGCAAGATGCTTGTGGAGGCACAGATAGACAATTAACGGAAAGAAGGAAGAAAGATGAAACAATTGATGCTCGGCAACGAAGCAGTTGCCAGAGGCCTGTATGAGGCAGGCTGCAGTTTCGTTTCAAGCTACCCGGGAACACCGAGTACTGAAATTACCGAGGAAGCAGCTAAGTACAAAGAACTATACGCAGAGTGGGCACCAAATGAAAAGGTCGCCATGGAATCTGCATTCGGCGCTGCGCTGGCCGGAAAGAGAAGCTTTGTGGGAATGAAGCATGTCGGACTTAACGTGGCGGCAGACCCTCTCTTCACCATTTCCTATACAGGCATAAATGCCGGAATGATAATTGGTGTTGCAGATGATGCCGGAATGCATTCTTCGCAGAACGAACAGGATTCACGCCATTATGCAATTGCAGCCAAGGTTCCAATGCTTGAGCCTGCCGACGGAAAAGAAGCTCTTGAATTTACCAAAGCTGCATATGAGCTTTCCGAAAAATATGACACACCTGTTTTTATCAAGATGTGCACCCGTGTTTCACATTCACAGAGTATTGTGGAGACAGGCGAGAGAGTCCTTCCTGAACAGAAGCCGTATGTAAAGGACATGATGAAATATGTCATGATGCCTGCTCCTGCAAAGGGCCGCCATGCATATGTTGAAAAACGCATGGCAGAGCTTGCTGAATTAGCAGAAACTGCAGATTTTAATAAGATCGATGAAGGCAGTGATAATGCATTCGGCTTTATTGCAGATTCAACCAGCTACCTCTATGTAAAAGAAGTATTCGGCGAAAAGTATCCTGTAATGAAGATAGGCATGATCAATCCTCTGCCTTCAGCAAAGATAAAAGATTTCGCATCAAAGGTAGAAAAGCTTGTCGTAGTTGAAGAACTTGACGGAATCATTGAAAGACATGTTAAGGCTCTTGGACTGGAAGTTTCAGGCAAAGAGCTTTTCGGCTGCCAGGGCGAGCTCAGCCAGAACATTGTTGCTGAAAAGATGGGCGTTGAAACATATAAGGGAGCCGTTGTGGATGATCCTATTCCTCCGCGTCCTCCTGTTATGTGCGCAGGCTGCCCTCACAGAGGACTTTTCTATACTCTTAAGAAACTTAAACTGAACGTTCTTGGTGATATAGGCTGCTACACACTGGGAGCAACCGCACCTTTGAGCGCAATGGATACCACCATCTGCATGGGTGCTTCTGTTTCAAGCCTTCACGGCTTCAATAAGTCAGATGCTGAAAATGCAGGAAAGAGTGTTGCGGTTATAGGCGATTCCACATTTATGCATTCGGGAATTACAGGTCTTGTAAATATCGCATATAACGAAAGCAATTCCACAGTGATCATTCTTGATAACTCCATTACGGGAATGACAGGACATCAGCAGAACCCTACAACAGGTTACAACCTTAAGGGCGATCCTTGCACAAAGATAAATCTTGAAGCTCTCTGCCATGCTGTAGGCATAGAAAGAGTCCGCGTGGTTGATCCTTACAACCTTAAGGAGTGCGAGGAGGCCATAAAGGAAGAGCTGGCAGCAGCAGAACCTTCAGTAGTTATTTCAAGAAGACCATGTGCTCTTCTTAAATATGTTAAGCATCCGGGCCCTATCCAGGCAGATCCTGAGAAGTGCATCGGCTGCAAGATGTGTATGAAGATTGGCTGCCCGGCCATCAGCATCACAGGCGGAAAAGCAAAGATAGATAACACATTATGTACAGGCTGCCGTGTCTGCACACAGCTCTGCGCAAAGGGCGCTCTCGGAGCAGAAAGGTAGGAATGGCATGGAAACAAAGAATGTAATGATAGTTGGTGTCGGCGGACAGGGAACCCTGCTTGCCAGCAAGCTTTTGGGGAAAATACTTCTTACCAAAGGTTACGATGTTAAAGTAAGCGAAGTACACGGAATGAGCCAGAGAGGCGGAAGCGTTGTTACATATGTGCGCTTCGGCGATAAGGTATATTCACCGGTAATAGATAAGGGCGAGGCAGATTTCATCCTTTCATTTGAGATGCTTGAAGCAGCCCGCTGGGCTGAGTTCCTTAAAAAGGACGGAAAGATCATCACAAACACCCAGCAGACAAACCCTATGCCTGTAATAACCGGAGCAGCTGCTTATCCTGAAGACCTGGATAAAAAGCTGGCTGCAAAAGGTGTGGATGTGGATGCTTTTGATGCACTTTCACTTGCCGAAGAAGCAGGCTCAAATAAGGCGGTAAACCTTGTACTTTTAGGACGTCTTTCTGCATACTTCGATTTCACGGAAGAAGAATGGATGCAGGCCATTGAGACAAGCGTTCCTGAAAAATTCCTTGAAATAAACAAAAAAGCCTTCCTGCTTGGAAAGAACTTATAAAATGCAGTATTTTCAAAAAGAGATAGAATGCGCTCCGGCTGAAGAAATAAAGGAGCTGCAGAATGAAAAATTCATGAAGCAGATCGCCCATGTGTGGAATGATCTTCCGTATTACAGGAAGAAAATGGAAGCTTTGGGCGTAACGCTTCAGGACATAAAAAGCATAAATGATATAGGAAAGCTTCCTTTCCTCGAAAAGACAGACCTGAGGGATACATATCCCGACGGAATGCTTGCAGTGCCGAGAGAACGGGTGAAACGCATCCATTCAACATCGGGCACAACGGGAAAGAGGGTCATAGCTTTCTATACCCAGAACGACCTTGACCTTTGGCGTGACTGCCTGGCAAGGGCATTTGTGGCAGCCGGCTGTTCAAGTGAAGATGTTGTGCAGGTTTCATACGGCTACGGCCTTTTCACAGGCGGCATAGGCATTCATGACGGAAGTGAAAGACTGGGATGCATGACAATACCTATGTCGACCGGAAGCACGGAAAGACAGCTTCAGTTCATGCAGGACCTGAAAGTCTCCGTAATCTGCTGCACGCCTTCTTATGCGGCTTACCTTGCTGAGACCGTTAAAGAAAAGGGTATCCTTGAAAACCTTTCCCTGAAGAGAGGTATTTTCGGAGCCGAGGCCTGGAGCGAGGAGATGCGCAGGGACATACAGGACACTCTGAAAATAAAGGCCTTTGATATTTACGGGCTTACCGAGCTTTCTGGACCGGGCGTTGCTTTTGAATGTGAAGAGCAGAACGGCATGCACATAAATGAGGACCACTTCTATGCAGAGATCATAGATCCGGAAACCGGCGAGGTGCTGCCTGAAGGAAGCCGCGGCGAACTGGTATTTACGGCACTTGATAAAGAGGCGTTCCCTCTTGTACGCTACCGCACTCATGATATCTGCGAGCTTACAAGAGGAAAGTGCTCATGCGGGCGCACTTTTGTGAAGATGTGCAAGCCTATGGGCAGAAGCGATGACATGCTCATTGTCAAGGGCGTAAACGTATTCCCGTCACAGATAGAGGCTGTCCTTATGGAACAGGGCTATTCGGCAAATTACCAGATAGTCCTTGACCGCGTAAATCACAGCGACACAATTGAAGTCCTTGTTGAAATGACCCCGGATAAGTTCACAGATTCTGTGGGAGAGATTTCCGCAATGGAAAAGAAGCTTGTTTCATCGCTGAAGGAAATGCTGGGGATTGTTGCAAAAGTAAGGCTTGTTGCCCCGAAGGCCATAACAAGGTCTGAAGGAAAAGCTGTCAGGCTGATAGACAAGAGAAAAATCTGAAAAGGAGGATATCATGGCAATCAAACAGATCTCGATATTCCTGGAAGACCGTCCGGGAGCAGCTGTGGAAGTAACAAACATCCTGGCCGATAACAATGTAGATATGAGGGCCATAAATATTGCCGAGACAGAGAATTACGGAGTGCTCCGCCTTATAGTGGATGACTCCGAGCGCGCAGTGGATATTCTGAATTCACAGGGCTTTGTGGTAAAGGAGATCCCGGTTGTCGCAATGGAAGTACCGGACAGGACGGGAGGCCTGAATGAGGCTCTGGCTGTCCTTTCGGAAGAAAACATTAATATCAGATATATGTACTCTGTACTGGATCTGAGAAAAGACATGGTTTATATCATCCTGCGTGTGGATGATACCGGGCTCCTTGAACAGGCGCTCGTTAAGGCAGGCTTTCGCGTAGCTGAAAGCAAAGACCTTAAGATCAAGTAAGCAGAAAGAAGGATTTGTAATGAATATGTTTCCGGAAAACTCTCTTGCATGGGGGCGTTCAAAAAACTGTATCCGCGAGATCACGGCATATGGAGTTATAAGAAAACAGGAAATAGGCGCTGAAAATGTATATGATTTCAGCCTTGGAAACCCAAGCATTCCGGTTCCGGACTGTGTTAATGAGGAAATTGCAAAGCTGGCATGTGAGGGAATCAAAACACTGCACGGGTATACGACTGCTGCGGGCAATGTCTCATTAAGAGCCAAAATTGCTGACGATCTGAATAAAAGGTTTTCACTGAATCTTAAACCGGAAAATCTTTATGTTACCTGCGGCGCTGCCTCAGCACTGATGATTTCGCTTAAGGCAATAATTCTTCCGGGCGAAGAAGTGCTGACACCTGTTCCTTACTTTACAGAATACAGCGTGTTTACAAAGTCAGCCGGAGCGGTTTTTGTTCCTGTGGCACCGGGAGAAAATATGCAGATGAACCTGGAGGGGATAAAGGCTGCGCTCACTGATAAAACAAAGGCAATTATTATCAATTCTCCGAATAACCCATCCGGCGTCATTTATAAAGAAGAAAATATGAAAGGCCTGGCTGATATCCTTAATGAGCACAGAAAAAAGACGGGCAACATTGTTTATATAATAAGTGATGAACCGTACAGAGAACTGGTTTACAGTATGGATAAGGCACCTGCGCCTGCTGAGTATTATGACAATACCATCATCTGCTATTCATGGAGCAAGTCCATGTCTATACCGGGTGAGCGTATCGGATATGTTGCAATAAGCGACCGTGCTGAAGAATTGAAAGACCTGATTCCGGCAGTTGCGGGAGCAGGAAGAGGCATGGGATACATTAATCCGCCTAGTCTTTTCCAGAACGTTATAGAAAGATGCTACGGGGCTACATCTGATCTGGAACAGTATAAAGTTAACCGCGATCTTCTTGCAGAAGGACTCAGGGAAATCGGCTATGAGTTTCTTGAACCGGACGGCGCATTTTATCTGTTCGTAAAGGCACTTGAGCCTGATGCAAAGGCGTTTGCCGAAAGAGCCAAAAAGCATGAACTGCTGGTGGTTCCGAGCAACGATTTCGGATGCACGGGGTATGTAAGGATTGCATACTGCGTATCACCGGATATGATCAAAAAATCAATGCCTGCATTTAAGGCACTTTTTGAAGAATATAAATAAAAACGGGCGAACACAGTTCGCCCCTACGGGAACGAGACACAAATAAAAACGGGCGAACACAGTTCGCCTGTTTTTTTGTTGGGATTTTATTTGCAAAAGAGTTTTGAAGCAAAGAATGAAAAAAATATACCGACATCAGGAAAATAGTGTATTATAAATGGTGGAAGTTTAGGCTTGACGCATAAACAAAGGAGAACAATTTACATGAGCATTGATATATACCTGATGTATGCCTATGTCGGCATACTGTCAATGTTGGTAATAGGAATCATTCTTAACCGGGTTCTGAGTACAAAGTTCAAGGAAGTAATAGACCGGCGTCTGGTCCGTGTCCTCATATTTCTTATTGTGTTCTGTTTCGTGGACGTTGCATGGGGCGTCATCGGTTCTCTTATCTCCGGAGTAAACCGGATCATCTATCTTGTGGCATCATATGCATTTCATATAATGGCTGCCGGCGCGTCTTTTGTAGTTTCAAACTACTGCGTAAATTACATGGTTCAGGATAAGAGCATAAAGACTATTATGAACGTCAGCCGTGTTGTTCTTCTTGCTATCCAGGCAATCGTGCTGTTCCAGAATATCTTCACAAATCTGTGCTTTATAGTTGATGAGTCAGGTGCATATCATTCAGGCATATTGAGGCCGCTGATGTTCGGTCTGCAGTTTGTACATTATTTCATTGTCATAGGATTTGCTCTTTTCCTCCTTGCAAAAGATAAAGAAGGCATGAACAAAAGGGTATATCTCACCTCCATGCTGTTTGCAGCTGTAACCCTTGTCTTTGGTATTCTGCAGATGCTCTATCCGGACGCACCGTTCTATTCAATGGGATTCCTGTTCACATCGGTTGTGATCTATGCTTTTACTCTTACAAATCAGCGTGAGGAATACATGCAGCAGTACTATGTTGCGCAGGAACATGAAAGGTCCAGAAGCCAGATTGAAGAAGCTCTTGAAAAAGCCGAGGCAGCAAACCAGGCAAAGACAGTCTTCCTTTCAAATATGTCTCATGACATAAGAACACCTATAAACGGAATCATGGGCATGGTTACTCTTGCAAAGAAGGAGCAGCTTTCCCCAGCAGTTGAAGGATATGTAAATAAGATCGACGGCGCTTCACACCATCTGCTTTCGCTGATAAACGACGTGCTTGATATGTCAAGGATAGAAAGCGGACGAGTTGAGATTTCCCATGAGTCTATGAATGTTTGCATGGTTGCTGATAACTGCTATTCAATAGTTGCCGGCCCTCTTCAGAACAGGGACATAGATTTTCAGGTAAACACAAACAATGTTGAACATAAGAGAGTGCTGGGAGATGAACTTCATCTGAGGCAGGTACTTATAAATATTCTGGGCAATGCGGTTAAGTTCACTCCTGACGGAGGCA
>JAZUFV010000158.1:0-8777 GCA_045640845.1 Lachnospiraceae bacterium | reverse complement strand
ACCTGCTGAATCAACTGCTGCAGCCGGCGGCAATGAGACCACCGCTGACGGCGAAGTTATCAAGATTGGTGTTCTTATGCCTCTTTCAGGAGCAACAGCTTCTTCAGGCGAATACCAGCTTAACGGTATTCAGCTTGCTGCCGACTATATTAACGAAAACGGCGGCATCAAGAGCATGAATGGCGCAAAGATCGAGCTCGTTGTATCTGATACAACAGGCGACACAGAGATTGGTGTTACAGAAACAGAACGTCTTATCTCTGAAGGTGTTTCTGCTCTTGTAGGTCCTTTCAACAGCGGCGTTGCAGCAGCAACTGCACCTATCGCTATCCAGAACGGTGTTCCTTATGTAATCACAAACGCTATCGCTGACAACATCATGCAGTCAGGCGAAAACAAGTACGTTTACCGTTCAAACTTCGGAACAGCCGACATGGTTCCTTTCCGTACAATCGTTCTTGAATATCTCGGAAGCCTTGCACCTGAGAAAAAATTCTCAGAAATCGCTATCGTTTATGACCAGTCTGACTGGGGCTCATCTGAGCTTGAATCTTTCAGTTCTGCAGCTGAAAGCCTTGGAATCAAAGTTTCTGTAACAGAAGCTATTCCTCTTGATGTTACTGATGTATCTTCAGTAGTTAACAAGATCAAAGCTTCAAACGCACAGGCTGTATTCGCAGGAATTTCACTTAACTCAGCAGTTCTTTTCGCAAAGACAATGAGCGAGTATGAATGCGATGTTCAGATCTGCGGATCAGGCACAGGTTTCTCAGATCCTTCATTCCTTGAAGCAGTTGGAACAGACGCTGCTGAAGGCGTTCTCGGAACAACAGCTTTCAATCCTAAGTGGGGCACAATGAGTGATGAAGCTCAGAATGCTTATGAGTCATATCTTTCAAAATACAACACAAAAGAAATGCCTGAAGAAGCCTGCAACGGTTTCTGCGGAATGGGCACAATAATCGAAGCTATCGAAGCTGCCGGATCAGCCGATCGCGAAGCTATTGCTGATGCGCTTAATGCTATGGATCTTGATAACAAGGCTATGCCTCTGTGGCTGTCTATGTTTGATGGAATCAAGTTCAACACAGCAGGTGATGATCTTGGACGTTTCAACCAGAATGAAAAAGTCGGCGCTTCAGCAGGACAGGTTATTTACCAGTACCAGAAAGGCAATGCTGAACTCGTATGGCCGGAAGAAAGAAAGACAGCAGAACCTAACGTTTCTTACAAATAGGATTGATCTGCAAAACTTTTTAAAAATTACTTTGTAATATGTTTTTATGCAGCCAGAGCGCCTGCTCTGGCTGTATGAATATCAAGACTTATTAACATGTAGAAAAAGGAGAAACTCATGTTCTTTAACTTGTTGATCCAGGCAATTGTTGACGGAATAATGCTTGGAGGAATTTATTCCACTCTGGCTCTTGGTCTGAGTCTGGTTTATGGAATTATGCATGTTATTAACTGGGCAACGGGAGAAACCCTGGTTATAGGTCTGTACTTGGCTTATGTTCTTGTTTCCGTTTGCGGATTTGATCCGTATATGACGATCCCTATTACCCTTGCTTTCATGTTCATCCTCGGATTCTTTATGCAGAAGGGGCTTATGAATCCGTTAATGGAGAAGAGCGGTTCCAGAGCAGGACACAATGCGCTTCTTTTTACAGCAGGATTTGGATATATCATATCAAGCTTACTGGAAATGGGATTCGGAACTTTATCAAAGAGTACCGTAACGGCATATACCGGCAAAGCAGTAAAACTCGGTTTTGTTTATTTGCCGCTGCCAAAATTAATTTCGTGTGTAATAGCCGTTGCTGCATCTATACTGCTTTATTTCCTGATGCAGAAAACGGAAACAGGTCGTGCTATCCGCGCAACCTCTGAAGATAGAAAAACTGCCCAGCTTATGGGTATTAACTCAAAACTTATGTTCTGTATCGGTTTTGGACTGAGCTTTGCTCTGCTTGGACTTTCTGCTTCATTGCTTATTCCTTATTACCCGATCACTCCTTATGTTGGAGCTAACTTCGGTTTTAAGGCATTCATGATATGCGTTATCGGCGGTGAGGGAAATGTACTCGGTGCCCTTGGCGGAGGAATGTTTGTTGCCCTTGTAGAGAAGATTTTTGGCTCTCTTATTTCAGACCCGGTAGCAGAAATCGCAGTATTCGTATTATTCATTGTTGTTCTTCTTGTAAAACCTGAAGGACTCATGAATAAGAAAAGAACAGCCTGATAGGAGGACGTGAAATTATGAATGATAAAAAACGTTTTATTCCTATGCTGATACTGGTTGTTGTAGGAATAATCATTCCACTGGTCATTAAGAACTCATTCCTTATGCAGTCCATCGTTTATGTTGTCCTTTACATGTACTGGGCAAGCGCATGGAATATTCTGGGTGGTTACACCGGCCTGTTTGCTCTTGGAAACGGTCTTTACATAGGTATCGGAGCTTATGTCTGCGGAATTCTGTTCGTTGATTTCGGAATCACTCCTTGGGTAGGAATGATAGTCGGCGGACTGGTATCCGGTATTATATCAATACTTGTTGGCTACCCGGTTTTCAGACTCAAGGGAATGTACTATTCTCTGGCAACTATTGCTTTGATGAGTGTTTTTGAAGTTGTTTTCAAGAACTCTGAAAAGATTTTCGGCATGTATGTAGGCGGAGCAAACGGCCTTCGTTTTACAATGATGCCTCCTGGAGGCAATATTGCCAATATGCAGTTTGCTTCAAAGACAGGATATTACATTGTTGCTTTTGTGCTTCTTATAATAATCCTGCTGGTTTCCGATAGGATTCAGCACTCTAAAATGGGATATTACTTCAGGGGAATCCGTGCAAATTCAGATGCAGCCGCATCTCTGGGCGTTCCGGTTCTTCGTTATAAACTGACTTCTCATTTTATATCAGCCTTCTTTACCGGTATCGGCGGTGCGCTTTATGTTGCAACACTTCAGTTCATCGGTTCGGAAACCGTATTTGGTATGGACCTGTCATTTGCAATGATCATATTCTGTATCGTTGGTGGTGCAAACACCCTTTGGGGACCTGTTATCGGTGCTCTTATTCTGGTTCCTGTCCAGCAGATCATCCGAATTAATGCCGGAGCAAGCCTGTCCTCACTTTCATCACTTATTTACGGTCTGGTGCTTTGTATTGTAATCATGTTTATGCCTGACGGAATACTCGGCATAATCACCAAGGCTATCAGCAAAAAGAAAAACAAAAAAAATATCGCAATGGCAGCAGCCTCTAATGGGGAGGTGAAATAAATGGCAGAAGATAGAAATGTTATTATTTCCGTACAGAACCTGACAAAAAAGTTCGGTGGTCTGGTGGCTGTTAACGATGTATCGTTCGATGTTTATGAGCGTGAGATCCTTGGACTGATCGGCTCTAACGGTGCTGGAAAGACTACCTGCTTCAATATGATAGCCGGTGCCTATCCGGCTACTTCCGGAAAAGTGCTTTTTAAGGGTCAGGAAATTCAGGGACTTAAAGCAAACAAGGTCTGCCGGCTCGGTATCGGCCGTACTTATCAGGTATGTCAGCCTTTTGGCCAGATGACCGTAAGGGATAATGTGGCTGTAGGCGCATTTGTAAAATGCAAAAGCCAGAAACAGGCCTGCATGAAGGCCGATGAAGTGCTTGAAAAAGTTGGTCTTGCCTATCGTGCAGATACTCTGGGAGGAGAACTTACCCTTCCTGAACTGAAGCGTATGGAGGTTGCCCGTGCATTAGCTACGGAACCTGAAGTCCTGCTCCTTGATGAAGTTATTGCCGGACTGAACCCGACTGAAGTTGACGTCTTTGTTGATCTTATCAGAAAGATCCACAAGGAAGAGTCTCTCACAATAATCATCGTTGAGCACGTAATGAGAGCCCTTATGAGCATATCTGAACGTATTGTAGTTCTGAATCAGGGTGCAAAAATAGCTGAAGGACTTCCTGCAGATGTTGCAAAAGATCCGGCTGTAATTGAGTCGTATCTTGGAAAGGCGGTTACCAATGCTTAAATTAGATAATCTTCATGTCAATTACGGACATTTTGAAGCTCTCCACGGCGTAAGCCTGGAAGTAAATGAAGGGGAAATCGTTGTTCTTCTTGGTTCCAACGGAGCGGGAAAAACTACGACTATCAATACTGTATCCGGTCTTTTAAGTCCTCTTCAGGGAACTGTCAGCTTTAACGGCGAAGACATAACAAAAATGCCTGCATTCAAGCGTGCAGCGTTAGGTCTTGTTCAGGTTCCTGAAGGCAGAAAGCTTTTCCCGGAAATGTCTGTATATGAGAACCTTCTCGTTGGCTCGTATGTAAAAACAGCACGCGTTAAAAGAAAAGAAAATCTTGAATTGTGCTGGGAAATTTTCCCGAAAATGTATGAGCGCCGTAATCAGCTGGCAGGAAGCCTGTCCGGCGGTGAAAGACAGATGTGCGCTGTATGCCGTGCACTGATGCAGCAGCCAAAACTTCTAATGCTTGACGAGCCTTCACTGGGCCTTGCCCCGGTAGTTGTGCAGGCAGTGTTTGACTCCATCGTAAGAATTAATAAAATGGGAGTCACTATTTTGCTGGTTGAGCAGAATGTACACTCATCTCTTGAGATTGCTGACAGAGGTTATGTTATAGAAACCGGTCAGAATGTAATGAACGGAACTGCAAAAGAACTTGCGGATAATAAAGATCTTCAGAAAGCATATCTCGGAATTTAACAAACGTTTCTTCCGGGCCGGGAGAAAACCCGGTCCGGAGAAGTAAATTAAGATCAATATCATGAACCGTGCGGCGGGTGTTGATTTAGATTAATAGACGAGGGAACAAATGAAATTTGATGTTTTAATCCTAGGCGGTGGACCCGGCGGCTACGAAACTGCAATAAGATGCAGTCAGTATAATCTGAAGACAGCATTGGTCGAAGCGGAAGCTTTAGGCGGGACATGTCTTAATAAAGGGTGCATCCCAACAAAGGCACTTGTTCACAGTGCCGATGTCTTCAGAAAAACAAAAGAATCTGCTGCCTCCGGCGTAACTGCAGCAGAAATCGCATATGATTACCCGGCAATAGCCAGACGAAAGGATATGATCGTAAAGCGCCTCACAGGCGGAGTGGCATATCTTGAACAGGCTTATGGCGTTACGGTAATAAACGGATTCGGTGTGTTGACCGGTCAGCATACCGTACTTGTTAATGGTGAGACTATTGAGGCTGAGAATATCATTTTGGCCACCGGCTCTGTTCCGGCAAGTCTCCCTATCAAGGGCATAGACAGCCCAAAAGTCATCAACAGTGATGGTGTGCTGAACCTTCAGACTTTGCCGGAAAGCATGGCTATCATCGGCGGCGGCGTAATCGGGCTGGAGTTTGCGGCATTCATGTCTAACCTTGGAGTAAAAGTGACTATCCTTGAGGTTTTGGGAGAATTACTCCCTCTTCTGGATAGAGATATTGTCAAGGTTCTGCTGAATAAGCTTAAAAAAAGCAAAGTAGATATCTTTACCGGAATAAAGATATCAGAAATCGTTGATCATGAAGATTCTGTCAGCGTGCTGTTTGAAGACGCCGGCGGTGAATCCAGAGAGGTTTCTTCCTCCCTTTGTGCAGTCTGTGCCGGGAGAAAACCTGCATCATCGGGAATAGGGCTTGAAGCAGCCGGAGTCCGAACGAATCTGCGGGGCTATGTCGATGTGGATGATCAAATGAGAACAAATATACCCGGAATATACGCAATAGGCGATGTTACCGGAAAAATACAGCTGGCACATGTCGCATCCCATCAGGGAATGGTCGCAGCAGCCGGTTGTGCGGGAAAAGCTGAAACCATGGAATACGAAGCTGTTCCGGCATGCATTTATTCGATTCCTGAAATAGCTTATATCGGAAAGGGCACAGCTGAACTTGAAAAAGAGGCCATTCCTTATAAAGTCGGTACATTCAGTGCTTCTTCCAATGGAAGAGCTCTGACACTTGGTGAAACAGATGGCATGGTAAAAATCTTTGCTGAAAAAGAAAGCGGTAAAGTGCTGGGTGCACAAATGGCCGGAAACGGTGTCTGCGAGCTGATTGCTGAAATATCAGTCCTGATGCACTTTAACGGAACACTGGATGATCTTGCAAAATCAATCCATCCTCATCCGAGTCTTTCCGAAATGATTTCGGAGGCGGCTCTTCAGGCGGACGGACTTTCCTGCAACAGTGTGCCCATCAGATAAAGGAGAACAGAATGGGAGAAAAAAGAATAAAACTTGATGCAATGAGAAGATACATTGCAAATTCCCTAAGGGAAAGTGAAAAAAATAATCCTACTGCACGAAGCTGGAATCAGATTGATTCTACAAACCTTCTGGCTTTCAAGGAAAAGATGAAATCTGAAGGGCATAAGGTTTCATACGGTGCCCTCCTTGTTAAGGCCATAGGAGTGGCTCTGCAGCAGCATCCGGATTTAAATGCATATCTGGATGGAGAGGTAATGGTAGTTGTTGATGAAATTAATGTCGGCGTTGCTATGCAGGGACCAAGAGGCCTGTATGTTCCTGTAGTCAGAAATGTCCAGGATAAGAATGTTGAAGAAATTTCCGCTGATATGAGGGAGCTTGCCAGAAAAGCCCAGAACAGTGAGCTGATACCTGATGACATGGCCGGCGGAACAGTTACTCTCAGCAGTGACGGAACCGGAAGGACAGATTTCTTTGCATCCATCATCACCGGAAATCAGGCTTTAATCATCGGTGTGGGCAGAACAAAAAAAGAGGTTGTTGTCCTTGAAGACGATACAATAGCCATCAGGCCAATGACTTGGATTGCCTACAATATGAACCATGTTATGACTGACGGAATCAAGGTCAGCAGATTTACCGACACTCTTTCCGAGGTTCTGGAAAACCCGGATAAATATCTGTCATTTTAAACAAAGAAAGGAATAAAAATGAAATATTCAAAAGAAGATTTATTGAATATGCATTATAACCTGCTTTACGGGCGCCTTTTCAGCATCAGAATGGAACAGGCAGTAAATGATGGTTTAGTAAGAACATCATTTCATACCCCGTATGGCGAGGAAGCAATGTATATTGCTATTGCCAGTGCACTCAGACCTACGGACTGGGTCGTTCAGGGGCACAGAACTCAGCCGCTTGACCTTGTCAGAATAGATAAATACAAATTCTTCGCGGAATTGTTCGGTCGTGCTGACGGACAGAACAAAGGTGCCGGATTTGATTTTCATCTGTGTGATATGACCGGCCCGGGACGTATAGGTTTATGCATAGGTACTTTAGGTTCGGCAGTTCCGCAGTATGTAGGATTTGCTTACGGTCTTAAGGTGCAGCATAAAGACGAGATCGTTGTATGCGTACATGGAGACGGCGGACTGAGTGAAGGAACCTGCTATGAAGCCATGAATATCGGTGCTCTCTATCATGTTCCTATGATCCTGGTTATCGATAACAATGAATGGGCTATGTCAACTCCGCTTGAAAGACAGTCTCCAAACCCTGATATCTCAGACAGGGCCAAGCCATTTAACCTCCCGACACAGATTGTCGACGGCAGTGACATGCTGGCTCTCAGAGAAGCCATGGATAAAGCTGTGGAAATGGCACGAAACAACCAGATGAACGTTGTTGAAGTCAAAAACAAACGGTGGGGCTCACATTATATCGGTCAGCCTACCCCATTCCGCACAGATATGGAAGATATAGAGTACTGCAAGGAAAACAAAGACAGCCTGAAGCTGTATGAAGCATGGCTGAAGGAAAACGGATACGCCGACGATGCTTATTTTGAGGCAAAGAGAAAAGAAATCACAGACGAAATGGAAGAGCTTATCAACCGTGCTTCACAGGCTCCGTATCCAAAATTCGAAGATATCTACCTTAAAGAACATATTTATACCCAGCCTGAAACAGGAGGTGACCTGTAATGCCAAGAATGTATTTAAACGGAGCTATTGCTTCAGCTGTTTCTGAGGAAATGGAAAGAGACGAGAAGGTCATTCTTCTCGGAGAAGATATTATCAATACCGGCGGCGGTCTTTCAATTTACAGAGGAGTTCCGAAAAAATTCCCGGAAAGATGTCTGGATATGCCTATTGCCGAAGCAGGATACAGCTATTTCGGAGTAGGAGCGGCAACAACAGGACTCCGTCCTATAGTTGACATGATGTTCTCTGATTTCGGAACAATTGCATCAGATGCCATTTCAAACGGTGCTGCCAAAATTGCCTTTTCCACATTTGGAAAGGTTGGCTGCCCTATCACCTTTGTCATGGCAAACGGCGGCCGCGGAACTTACGGAAGCTTTGGTTCGGGATGTCATCATTCACAGAGCGTAGAATCATGGTTTCAGAATGTACCCGGATTAAAAATAGTTGCTCCTTATTACCCTGCAGATGTTAAAGGTCTGTTAAAGGCTTCCATAAGAGACAATGACCCGGTTGTATTCTTCTTCCATGAAGGTTCAGTTGGTGTTACCGGCGAAGTTCCTGAAGGCGATGTGGTTATTCCGCTCACAAATGCCGCTAAGATTATGCAGGAAGGAACAGATGTGACCATCGTTGCCATTCAGGGAATGGTGCCTGTTGCGAAGAAGGCTGCCGAAACATTGGCTGAACAGGGCATTTCAGTTGAACTGATCGACCCGAGAGTTTTAATTCCTCTTGATGAGGAAGCAATTATCAAATCTGTTGATAAAACAGGCAAGCTGATAGTTGTTCAGGAAGCTCCGCGCAGAGGCGCATTCGGCGGAGAGATAGTATCTGTTGTCTG
>JAZUFV010000157.1:0-2855 GCA_045640845.1 Lachnospiraceae bacterium | reverse complement strand
CACTGCAGAACTGTCATTTGGATCTGCAGAGATCCTCATTCTGCAATAATGCACTCCGTCTTCCAGTCTTATTCTGAAGTCAGTAAGCATATGCCCGCAGCTGCGGATCTGTTCTACTGAAGCATCCCTGTCGGTTGCCTTCCTGAATTCATCATAATCATCCTTTACGATAATAGAATTAAGCAGCAGGTCAAATTTCTTATTTGACGGTATATCATCACCAAAGCTCCGGATGATCTTTTCAAATCTTTCATCTGCGCTGAACCGGATAACTTCATTTGTTTCCATATTTACATAGCAGATATAGAGGAATTTTTCAGAAATACTCTGCAGCACGGAAACCTGCTCAAGAAGCTTTGCCTTGTCTTTTACCGCTTTATCCTGATCGTGAAGACCTATGACAAAACTGCGGTCAGGATTAGCCTTTGATACAAGCTCGTAAGTCCTTCCTTCAAGCTTGAAGTCTGCTTCGTTTTCAGCATGCTCGGCAAATTTTTTGCGGCATCTGCTGAAGCATGAAAGCAGTTTTTCCGAATAAGCTCCGCATTCACCTTCCATTATCATCCTGTATGCTTCATCAGGTGATATGGCGTCTTTATATACCCGCTTTGTTGTAAGGGCATCATAAACATCGGCTATGGAGACAATCTGTGCCGCAATAGGGATTTCATCACCTTTGAGTCCTTCCGGATAACCCCGGCCGTCCCATTTTTCATGATGATAAAGACAGATATCCCGGCTCATCTTCAGGTAATCATCGCTCCATTTATCCTGCATCTTATTGATAACCTTAACTCCGTTTGCAGAATGTGTCTTCATTACTTCAAATTCTTCAGCCGTCAGTTTGCCTGGCTTAAGAAGAATGCTGTCAGGAATATAAATTTTGCCCACGTCATGAAGTGCCGATGTGAAAGTGATAAGATCCACGGTATAGCTGTCAAGTCCGTATTCAGGAAGATCCATCATTACCTGATTTGCAAGGATATATGAAAATCCCTTTACCCTCTGGATGTGTTCTCCGCTTTCCAGGTCACGTCCCTCAACGATATCACCAAGGAGTTCCACAACGCCTTCACTAAGGCTCTTGAGTGTATTATTCAGCTTGAGCGTTTCTTCATTTGCCTTCTTCTGTTCCTGAATATGGCTCTCTTCTTCCTTTCTGAGAACAATTGCCTTGACGCGTATGCAGTTGTAGAAAGTATTGATGGCCATTCCCAGGAGACCAAAGAAAATGAGGTTTACAACATCGTGATGATAGGCCACAGGAGTTTTGATATTTTTCACAACAACAAGATTTATAATGACTGCCAGGATGATCACTATCATCATGAAGTACGGCTTATCCAGCATGAACATCGGCAGAAGGACAAGCAGAACAACAAAAGTCACAGCCATCATGTCCGGCTCAAATATGCTGTCGAAAAGACCGTATACAAGAAGCACTACCATGTTCAGGTAGATGATGATCTGGCCGATTATTGATTCTCTTTTAAGGATCAGGAAAAGTAAGACAGTTGAAACTATTGAATAACCGGTGAATATCATTCTGGCGAATGTCATGAATGTTATCCCCTCGTCTGCCAGAGACAGTACGGTAACGGCGCAGCCGAATACCATCATTGCTATGCTCAGGTATTTCCACACATCAAAATTGCTGACATATGCTTCTTTTTTTACCGTTTTGTACTCTTCCTTTGTCAGCCCGCAATAACAAAAAATATTGCGCACATCGGAAAAGAATTTTTTTATTTTTTCCATAGTTTCCCCCGCCTATGTTTATTATACAAAATCATTTTACACGCACCGCAAATCTCTGTAAACTTGAATTTCATGAGTCCGCGGCTAATATTGACTTTTTCTTTTGATTCATATAGCATCATCTCAAAAACGGAGGTTGTATATTATGCATGTTGTAAATATCCGTCTTATGAGCAGGGTTCTTTTCATGCCCACCGATGTTACCGTGCTTCTTCCAGAGGAGAATGCCCCGGAAGGTAAAAAAAGGAAGATCCTTTGGCTCCTTCATGGTGCCCGCGGTGATTCAAACACCTTGCTGTATTCAGGGAATCTTGAAGAAATTGTAAGCAAAACATCTGCAATTATCGTTATGCCTTCAGCCATAAACAGCGATTACGGCAACTATGAGCAGTTCGGAACCGGATATGATTTTCCGAAGTTTTTCTTTGAGGAGCTGATGCCTTTTATCTATTCTAATTTTCCGGCATCAAAGAATCCTTCAGATAACTTTCTCTTCGGCATATCCATGGGCGGATACGGCACGGCCTCACTCGGTCTGGCACATCCGGAACTCTTTTCCTGCCTGGGAATAATCGGTGCGGGCCTGAGAAGATCTGCTTTTCTTGAGGATTATAAAGGTCTTTCAACATATGAATTCAGGAAGATCGCACTGGCTGACCCGAAAAAATTTCCTACTGAATACGGCAGTCCTGATACAGGAATAAAGCTTAAGGAAGTGAATGTTATCTGCCGTTATGAAATGGTTCAGGACTTTCTGGATTCGCCGGAATGCATGTGGAACCGCCTCCCGGAAGTATGGAAGGCAGGAAAACTTCCTGAAATCTATGTTGCATGCGGAACAGAAGATCTGTTTTATAAAGCAACATTGGAATTTATGGAATTAACAAAAGAAATCGGCGCCGGTGAGCACATTCATTTCATCATAGAAGAAGGCGTCGGCCATGATGGCCGTTTCTTTGACCGGATCCTTACAGAACTTGCCTGCAGGCTTATATAGCAGCGACGCGCCGTCTCTGCCTTGTGCCAGTCTTAGTGATAAAAATTCAGATTTAGAAAAATCTTTAGACCACAAGCAGCACTGTCCCGATGCCTGTCAA
>JAZUFV010000156.1:0-7253 GCA_045640845.1 Lachnospiraceae bacterium | reverse complement strand
AAGCTCCTCCCTCCGCGTTCAAGTCCCGTTACCATTTGCGGAAGATGGGGCGAGCTGACCGACGAATCATCATTTGCGGAAGATGGGGTGAGCCGGAATAAGAAAAAGGTCCGGTGGACCTTTTTCCCGTCGAACCGACCGACGAATCATCATTTGCGGAAGATGGGGCGAGCTGGGGTCCGGTGGACCTCATGCTGCGAGCCGATCGACGAATCAGCATTTGCGGAAGATGGGGTGAGCCGGAATAAGAAAAAGGTCCGGTGGACCTTTTTCCCGGCGAACCGACCGACGAGGCATACTATGCCGAGGAGACCTTGAACCCTGGGTTCAAGGGACTCATCGGCATAAACAACAAAAAGGACCATCTTTACGATGGTCCTTTTTGCTGTTTCATGCGGAAGATGGGACTTGAACCCACACGAGCGCATTGCTCACAAGATCCTTAGTCTTGCTCGTCTGCCAGTTCCGACACTTCCGCATTTGCTTCGCGTTTTCTCTCGCGCGCAAGAAGTATTATATCATATGATTCCGAAAAGGCAACTGTTTTTTTTATTTTATTATTTCTTTTATTACCCAGGTCTGGAAACGGTCAGGAAGCAGGTTCAGAATTATCAGCAGCGGATTCCTGTTGATATTGTATACAAACCGCGGCCGGCGCGCTGCTGCTATCTTCAGTAGCTTTTCTGCCAGCTTATCGGGGCTGATGCAGCGGGACTCCACGCTGTTTGTTATCTTTCTGAAGTTCTCTGCGCTGTACTTATAAGTCCCGGTTTTTTCCGTAAAATCATTGATGCGGTCAACAGAAACCCCCAGAAGTCCTGTGTCAACCGCTCCCGGTCTCACTTCGATCACATCTATTCCCTTAAGCTGAAGCTCCATTCTGAGCGAATAGGCGTATTTGGAAATTGTTGTCTTTGTTATGGCATAAATGCCCGTGAACGGCAGCGGGTCAAGCGGAGCCAGCTCAGATGATATCATAATGATCCTTGAGCCGGTGCCCAGCAATGAAATAAAGGCCTTGTTTACACGGTACATTGAAAAAACGTTTATATTGAATATGCCTGTGAATTCTTCCTCCGGCATTTCTACAAGCGAATTCAGATCATACTTCCCTGCAAGGTGGATGATCGCATAAAGGCTTTCCACCTCGCCGCTCACGCGCGTGAAGGCCTCATCAACAGAATTACCGTCTGTGAGATCGCACTGTATGAACTCACATAGCTTCTCATCAGGCTCTTTCCTGTCCAGCCCGAATACACGGTATCCGTTCGATGAAAAAAGGCGGCACACGGCGTTTCCCATTCCGCCGGCGCAGCCTGTCACCAGTATGTTTTTCTTTTTGTTTTCAATCATTTTAAAGTCCCAAAACTATAAGCGCCGAAACTATGAGCCAGATTATTCCGTTTGCAAAAATCCCCACCCAGGCAAAGCGGTAGAAAACATCAAGCTGTCTGAATGCCAGCAGCCCGATCACTATTCCCGCAAGAGCTGAGATGAAACTGGCCGCACCAAGCACTCCGACAAGAGTTCCTCCCTGTCCGCCTGCATTTGTGGAGATTACAATTGCCGCCACAATAAATGCAAATGCAAACACGGCAATAATCGAAGAAGCTATGCCCCACCTTGAATGTTCCTTATCAGAGAACTTGTATTTCTTGCGGATGCGTTTCTCTTCCTGCTCGCGTTTTTTGGATTCCTTCTCATCACGGAGAAAGTCTTCTGAGCTGATATGCTCCTCTTTATTCACATTTTCATATTCAAATTTGAGAGCCAATTTTACTCCAATCCGGTTATTTCAAGAACGGCCTGTTTATCGTTATGCGGGATATTTCCACCGTCTTTTGCGATAAACTTTTCATGTCCTTTTCCGAGAATAAGAAGCGAATCGCCTTCTTGCAGCCTTTCTATTCCCTTCTTTATCGCCTCCCGGCGATCCGGGCAGACCTCATAATTATCA
This sequence comes from Lachnospiraceae bacterium, assembly GCA_045640845.1. Lineage (GTDB taxonomy): Bacteria > Bacillota > Clostridia > Lachnospirales > Lachnospiraceae > RGIG5612. The sequence goes on along the minus strand of JAZUFV010000156.1, from coordinate 5,296 downwards.
TACATATTCCCTTCAAGCATGTCTGCAAAAATTCTCTCCGGGTCCTCGCCATGAATATCGTCAACTGTGATAACAGCGTATGCTGCATTTTCCAGAACGATTTTTGTCATAACAGGGCGTTTTTCTCTTTCCCTGTCGCCGGTACAGCCGAAAACGACATATATGTTATTCTTTGTAAACGTGCGGGCAGTCTTTATTATCTGCTCAACAGCGTCCGGAGTGTGGGCGTAATCTATTACTATATTGTTATTGTTAAAGCGGATCCTGTCCATTCTTCCGTCCGGAGCCGCAGCACCCTCAACAGCTCCTGCTGCCTCCTCTGCCGCCAGACCGAGTCCGGCAAGGATTGTAAGGGTTGCAGCCAGGTTATACATGTTATGCCTGCCCAGAAGTTCCGTGAAAACCCTGTAGCACCTTGGACCTGCGCGATAGATAAACTCTGTCCTTTCATCTCCGCCGAACCTGATTACCTGAAGGTCGCAGCCCTCGCCGAAACCATATGTCAGAAACTCATGGTCTTTATTTATAAAACGCTCATAATACGGATCATCCCTGTTCAGCACGGCAACTCCGTCAGGCTTAAGTGCATCAAAAAGAATTCTCTTTGCCGATGCATAATTATCCATGTTTTTATGATAATCCAGATGATCTTCGGTAAGGTTTGTAAACGCCGCCACATCAAACTTTATTGTGTTCAGCCTTCCCATATCCAGCCCCTGGCTTGATGCCTCAAGGGCCACGCAGTCAAAACCGTTCTCATGCGCCTCTAAAAGCAGGCTGTACAGCTCGCAGATATCCACGGATGTATTCGGAAGCGGCCTGATGAACTCGTCCATATAAAAGCCGATTGTTCCGATATATGCGCACTTTATCTCAAGCGCATTAAGTGCCTGGCTTACCAGAAAACATGTCGTTGTCTTACCGTTGGTCCCGGTGACGCCGATAAGTGTCATATTTGAAACTATGTCGCCGTATTCGCTTACAAGAAGCTCCTCAAGTCTTGCGCGCGGATCATCAGCATTTTCCGTTTCAACCGGATAGCTTCCCTCTCTGCAGATAATTTTCACAGCGCCGTTTGCAATGGCGCTTCCGATATACTGGGAGCCGTTGCTTGAAATTCCGTCAAGCGCAACAAAAGTATCTCCAGGCTGAACTTTTCTTGAATCTGTACGTATCATTATTTTAAAACTCCGAACCGGCTGAACGGCCAGTAGACTAAAAGGGCCTTGCCGAGTATTTTATCTTTTCTTACAAATTTATTGTTCCAGTAGCGGGCATCGTTGGAATGATTCCGGTTATCTCCCATCATAAAGTAGCTGTTTTCCGGAACATCGTACGGCCCGAAATCCAGATCACGGGGTGTCTCATTCAGGTATGGTTCATCCAGCTCCTCGCCGTTCACATACGTAACGCCGCCTTTGATCTGTACAACATCTCCCGGAAGTCCGATCACCCGTTTTACAAATGTCTGGGTCTCGTTATCCGGATATTTGAATATGACAATATCTCCCCTCTCAGGGCCATTGAAAATATAAGACAGGCGGAATCCGAACATTCTGCTGCCCGGCATGATCGTCGTTTCCATTGAGCCTGAAGGTACAACGGAATTGACTATTATGAACATATCTATAAGAACCGCAAGAGCCGCTGCGATAAGAATGATCTTGACCCATTCCAGAATTTCCTTCCGGGCCGATCTCGGCTCCTGCTCTTCTGTCAATTCTTTTTCTTTATCTTTACTCATTACCAAATTCCATAAGATCACGGGCTGTGCATCCCATTGTCTTTGCAAGTTCAAGCACTGTGGATGCTGCTGCCTTGTTAATATCCTTGGATTTTATCTCGTACTGCTGAAGCGTTCTGATGTTGACACCGGCTGCTTCAGAAAGCTGTCTCTGTGAAAAACCGCAGGCTTTGCGCATTACCTGTATTCTTACCGGACCTCCAAAGCCCTTAAGTATCTCGTCGCACATGGAAGCACGCTCTTCTTCCGTGGTCACGGCAAAACGGTTCACATATTCTTCCATGGCGTCCAGCGATATGTTTTCAAGAATCTGTGCAAAAGCAAGTCCCGAATGCCACTGAAGGAATGCGAGGAGCTGCCCGCAGATATACTCATATGAGGCGCTGTCATAATCAACGAGAGCCGGAGGAAATGCTATATCAAGTCCGCATTCTGACATTACTTTATGTACAAGCTCGGTCCCGGAAGTCCCTGAAACTATTGACGGCTCACCTTCCTCAAAGCGTCCGGCAAAGCTTCCTGTAAGAAACATGTCAAAAAACATGCTCATGTCTATCTGGCATGCATTTGATACATAATCCAGGGCCTCACCCAGACAGTCCATTGCATCTTCAAGATAAATCTTATTATAAGCGGCGGTCACCAGGCATTACCTCCTCTCTTAAAATATCAGAGATATACAGGCCGTCTCCGCATCCCATCTCTTTTTCGGCAATGCAGGCCACGCGTGCATTTGCATCTCTTATTTTTCTCTTTGGGAAGAACTCGGCTGCTTCCGCTCTCTGGCATGAAATAAACCTGAGCGCATCAAAAGCAGCGGCAGATTTGATTACAATCTGCTGTCCCGCCTGTCCCAGCGTCATTGCATATTTCAGCTGTCCGTACGAAAGCTTCCCGTCAAGGAACATTCTGACGAAAGAAAAGTAGGAGTCATCACATCTGGTTCCGATGATGATATCGCTTCCTTCATAATCCGGCCAGAAATTTGTTCTGAGGTATTCAACAAAACGGCCGACATTAGGAGAGGAAATGCGGAATTCCCTGTTTTCAAGAATGACCGCCAGCCAGCTGAGCATATTTATGCCGCTGTCTGAAAGATCCAGAACCTTAAGGTCCTCCAGATCAATATCATACTTGTTTATGAATCCTGATGACCCTCTGTGGCAGGCCCACTGTCCTGCCGCCATTGCATCTCCTGTGCAATAGAATCCCGGTCCGAAGTCATTATACGGAACGCACATTGCGATATCCGGCATACTGATTATCTTCTTTGACCCGTGATACAGCGTTATGCTACTCATAGTTCCCTCCGTTTAATATCCGGGCATAAAAAACCCGGTGCCATGTTAGCACCGAGTATTTTACTTCTTAAGAAGTATATTGTCAAGCCTTGCCGGTTATGATGGTGACTGCGCGTCCGTTATTGGCAATATCTGTCACCTTGTGACGGCCTGCATCCTCGCCGTCAACCACCCACTGGATATCTTCTTCCGATTCAAATTTCAGTCTGCTTGCTTTGAACCTGAATACCAGTTTTTCCGCCAGTTCATCAGGCGCAGGGGCATTTGGCTTTCCGGCAGCCAGAATGACTGTTTCAACCTCTTTGTTAAACTCAAGGAGATTTGCCGGTTTCTGAAGCAGGAGCACTTCAAAAAGTCCGTCCTGAAGATCAACATTCCGGCCTGTTATGTTGGCAAATCCGCCCACGCTGAGAGCATTTGTGACCATTCCCAGGAAGTAATCCCCTTCGATCACATTCTCTCCGTCATATGTAACCCTGATCCTGTGGGACTGCATCTTAAGAAGGGCCTTTATTCCCTCGGTTATATATGCCGCATGACCTAAAAGCTGTTTTGCCACCTGCGATGTGAAGCAGGAAACCGCTGAAAGCTCGCCGAGCGAGGCAACATAAGTAAAATAACGGTCATTGCATGTTCCTATATCGGTTTCAAAAGGCTTTCCCGAAACTGCGATTTTTGCTGCCTGTGAGATTTCCGCCGGCAGATCATAACTCAGCCTGGTATCATTTGTGGAGCCTGTTGGGATGAATCCTACAGGAGGCCGTTTCTCCTTCGGTATCTGCATGATCCCGCTTATCACGCCGTTCAGTGTCCCGTCTCCGCCTGCGCAGACAACGCGCTCAAAATCGGCTCCTATATCTGCTGCAACCGCAGCATCATCTCCGGGAGCTTTTGTGCCGTAGACCGTGGTAGTAAAGCCTTCTTTGTTGAAAGCCTTTATTATCTCGCTTAAGTGGTTTTCAACCACTCCTCTGCCCGACTTCGGATTATAGATAAAAAGAAGTTTTCTGTAGTCCAAGATCACATCTCCCTTGTGTATACCTTCAGCCATTCCTTCTCAGCATCATCAAGAAGCGGGGATATCTCATCATAAACACGCTTATGGTATGCGTTCAGAAGGCCGATATCTTCCTTTGTCATATACTGTATGTCTATTCCGTCAAGGTCTATCGGGATGAATGTCATCGGCTCAAAACAGTAGAATGTTCCGTCGCTGCTCTCTTTATACTCAGTAACAACAATCTCATTCTCAGTCCTTATGCCGTAGCCGCCTTCCCTGTAAACGCCCGGCTCATCTGTAACTATCATTCCCGGCTCAAGCACTGCACTCGGATGCTCCTCAGGGATCTTCCACCTGATATTATGAGGACCCTCATGAACATTGAGGACATGTCCCACGCCATGACCGGTGCCGCACTTATAATCCCAGCCTTCTTTCCACATCGGCTCTCTGGCTGCAAAATCAAGGTTTTCTCCGCGGCAGCCCTTTATGAATTTTGCATCCTGAAGACGCAGCATTGAAACAGCTGTCAGCGTGAATGCCTTCTTTTCTTCTTCCGTAACCGGCCCGCAGATAAATGTACGGGTGATATCAGTGGTTCCATCCTTAAACTGCACACCGGAATCTATAAGCAGCATTCCCTCAGCGCTGATCTCCTTATATTTGTCATGTTTTGCCTGATAATGCATCATGGCCCCGTTTTCCTTATATGCAGCTATGGTCGCGAATGATTTTTCAATATAAAGGCTGTCCTTTGTGCGGAACTCATCAAGCTTTTCGTCAACCGAAAGCTCGCTCATGATGCTTCCGTCATCATTTTTAAGAAGCTCGCCCGGAGCTGCCTTTTTGATCTGTCCCTTAAGCCAGCACATGAACTGAGTCACATACGCGCTGTCTCTTCTGAGGGCTGCTTTTGCACACTTAAGTTCCGTCTCATTTTTAACACCCTTCATAAGTGTGGAAGGTGTGGCAATATTCTTTATTTCATTTCCTTTTTTGCGGTAATAATCATAAATTGCGCAGTTGATCACAGAAAAGTCCATAAGAACAAGGTCTTTTGTTTCTTTCATCAGGCAGTCTGCTTCGTAAAGGGCCACCTTTACGCCCTGTGCTTCCAGCTCTTTTTTAAGTTTTTCATCTGCTGCACCTTTTCCCAGAAAGACTGCAGCCTTATCTGAAGTAACAGCCGCATAAGCAAAGGCCTGAGGATTTTCAGGAATATCATTGGCCCTGATGTTGAAAAGTCGGAGG
>JAZUFV010000155.1:0-17152 GCA_045640845.1 Lachnospiraceae bacterium | reverse complement strand
TTACAAACAACTTCTGCCGGATCGGCAGAAGTCAGATAGGTGGTTTCATTTGCTATAAAATCATCAGGGTCAAACATATATCAGTCCTTAATAAGATCGTAATCTGTGATAACACTGTACACGGCTTTATTTCTGCCGCTTTCCTTGGCTTCGTAAAGCCTCTTGTCAGCTTCGCTTCCAAGCTTGCCCACGCTGAGTCCTTTAACCAGATCTGATGTTGCACAGCCCATGCTTATGGTCTGTGCGATATTTCCTGCAGAAGTTTCCATGCCTGATTCGGCAAATTCCTTAACAATACGGTCGCAGGTTTCTGAATTTAATGTATTGTCAAAATCAATTACGGCATATTCCTCGCCGCCCCAGCGGCACACAGGAAGCTGCGTAAGTTCAGCAAGTTTCTGAGCACTGTTTTTAAGCACTTCGTCACCGACAAAATGACCGTAGGTATCATTAACACTTTTGAACAGGTCAAGGTCAAAGATGGCAAACGAGATGACCGAATGTTTCCCTTCGGCCAGTTTTTCATTGATATAGTCCTGAAAGCCCACACGGTTAAGGGCACCGGTAAGAGCATCGTGGGTATACAGATTTTTATAGTTTTCAAATGTCTTTGAACGGATAATTTCAAATATAAGACCAACGCCCAGGAATGCGATGAACAGAACAGGAAAACGCATCCTGAAGGTTGGGTTGTAGTCATATAAGATTATGAGATTCCCAAGAGGGGTCCAGAAGAGCAATGCAATGATAACCCAGAATATGCCGCTCAGCAGGGAACCGATTTTGATTCCGAAAAGAAGCAGTCCCAGGGTAGGGAGAAGAAGGGACCAGAGTATGCTGAATCCGTCAGGGTTGCCTGAAATGACAAAGGCAAGAAACAGAACAATTATCTCAACTGCAAAAAGGATTCTTGAAGCCTTTAAAAATCCCGGTTTTCCGGACTTGGCGAATATAAAATTAACAAAGCATAATATTGCAAACACGCCTGTAATGAGGATAAGCGTACCCTTTCCGGTGAAAATATTCATTACGGTCATTATCAGCGCTATGATGCCGAGGGCAATGTAGACGCAGACAAACTGGAATGTGGTCCTTTTTCCCTCATCCAGAAGCAGCTGATTAAAGTATTTTGAGATTCTTTTTATAATAGAACATTTGGTGTTTTTCATAACGGATATATTATCATATCAGCATATAGAATGGTAGTTTAAATCCATATAATGTGATATAATCCGTGAAAATAACTACAAGCATATATTACGAGGTAGTAAAGTATGAAGATAATCATTGCAGGATGCGGCATAGTCGGAACAGCACTGGCTGTCCGCCTTTCAGATGAAAAGCATGATGTTACCATTATTGATGTTGACGGAAAAAAGCTGGAATATGTCCAGAATTCTTATGATGTAATGGCAATATGCGGAAATGCCACCCATCCTGATGTCCTTATTGATGCCAAGACCGGCTCAGCAGATATTTTCATTGCAGCAACTGACTATGCCAAGGAGAATCTTGTCATCTGCATGCTTGCAAGAAAACTCGGGGCAAAAAGAACGATTGCCCGTGTCAGGGATGATGAAAACGCCAAGATTGCCGCAGTACTTAAAGAAGAAATGGGTCTTTCAATGCTTATCAATCCTGAAAAGGATGCCGCACGTGAGATATTCAATTCTCTTAAATACAAGCCGGTAGGGCAGGTTGAATCGCTGGCAAAGGGTTCAATAGACATCATCACATGTCTCATTAAGGAAAATATGCCTGTATGCGGCGTATCTTTAAAGGAACTCAAAAGTGTTACAAATGCCCGTGTTCTTGTATGTGCTGTAAAAAGAAATGAAGAAGTATTCATTCCTGATGCCGACACTGTGCTTGAGGCAGGAGACATACTTTCATTTGCCGGCAGTACAGGAAATGTAATCACTTTCCTCAGGAAAAACAAGTATGATATGGAACGCATCACAAGTGTTGCCATTGTCGGAGGAAGCAAACTCTGCATTTTCCTGGCAAGAATGGTAATTGATGCAGGTCTTTCCGTAAAAATAATTGACGGGGATGAGGAAAGATGCAAGACGCTCATGAATCTGCTTCCCGAAGCTGAGGTAATCTGCGGAGACGGAACCGATACAGATCTGCTGGAAGAAGAAAACGTACTTGATTGTTCGGCAGTGGTTGCTGCAACCGGTGACGATGCAACAAATGCCATGATATCAATGTATGTTTCGCGCCAGGCACCTGACTGCAAGGTCATCATGAAGATAAAGAAGTCGGATTTTGAGGATATGCTCTTCAATCTCAATATAGGAAGCATATACAACCCGAAATATATAATTGTTGAAAATATAGCCCGCTACGTTCAGGCTGTTCAGGATTCGATCGAGGATGAGGTTGAGTCATCATGCAGGGTAATTGACAATAAGGTCTGCATATTTGAATTCAACATTCATGAGAATATGCCTCATCTTTCAGAACCGCTCAGGCAGATGAAACTCAAGAAGGGGCTTATTGTTGTTAATATTTACCGTAAGGGCAAGTCCATCATTCCTGGTGCGGATGACACATTTGAAGTCGGTGACAGAGTAATAGTTGCAACCACCGATAACGAGATTCACAGATTTGCGGAAATTTTTGACTGATGAACAAAAAAGCGATTTTCAGAATATTAGGATTCATAATGATAGTGGAGGCAGCGCTCATGCTGCTGCCTGTGATAACGGCTTTCTGCTTTGGCGAAAGTGACTGGATTTATTTTGCAATCACAATTGCGGGAACCGTAATTGTGGGAGGAACACTGCTTCTGGTGACCAGAAAAGGAAAGAAAAACATCCATGCCCTGGACGGATTTGTTGCTGTTGCCCTGGCCTGGATAGTGCTCAGCGCCATAGCTGCCGTTCCTTTTGTAATATCCGGATATATCCCGGATTTCCTGAATGCCATGTTTGAAACCGTTTCCGGTTTTTCAACCACAGGCGCTTCAGCCATGGATGATGTGGAGATACTTTCAAACTGCATGCAGTTCTGGCGTGAGTTTACCAACTGGATTGGCGGTATGGGGATTCTGGTTTTCATGCTTGCAATTTCACCTGTGGCCGGAGGAGGTTCGGCTATTCATATGCTGAGGGCGGAATCACCGGGTCCTGTCACGGAAAAAATATCACCGAAGATCAGCAACACTGCAAAATATCTGTACGGGATTTATCTGTTCTTTACGCTTGCCGAGGTGGTAAGCCTGATGATTGCAGGTCTTTCATTTTTCAACGCTCTTCTTACAGCCTTCGGAACAATGGCAACGGGAGGATTTTCATACCTGAATGCCTCACTGGCCGGATTCACATATGCCCAGCAGACCATTGTCACGGTGTTTATGTTTATTGCAGGTGTAAACTTCAGCCTGTTCTTCCTGGTTGTTATCGGAAAGGTTAAGGATGCACTTAAAAATGAAGAGTTCTGGACATATGTGGGAATATATATTACCGCCTGCATATTGCTTACCGTAAGTGTATGCCTGAACAATAACTTTGATTCAGTAGGGGATGCTGTTCATAATGTTGCATTCTCGGTAGCCTCGGTAATCACCACAACCGGTTATGTCTGCTGTGATATGAACGTCTGGACTGCTTTTGCAAAGCATCTGTGCATGTTCCTGATGTTCTTTGGCGCCTGTGCAGGTTCAACGGCCGGCGGCATGAAGATATCAAGACTCGGGATAGGTGTTAAGAACATCAGAAAAGGTCTGAAAAAGCTTATGCATCCAAGAGGGGTATATACTGTCAGATACAACGGAAAAGAAGTGCCTGAAAGCGTTACCGGAGAGATAATGTTCTTCCTGATCCTCTATATCGCAATTTTCGCAGGATCAATGATCATTGTAACGATTGACCCAAAGGCTGACTTTTCAACAGCCTTCTCGGCTGTCACGACAACGCTGAATAACAACGGTATTTCATTCGACGGAGCGTTCGGTTCATTCTCGGGCTATGCATGGTACTCAAAGGTGGTATTTATTATAGATATGCTTGTGGGCAGGCTTGAGATATTCCCGATAATAATTCTTTTCAATTCGATATTATATCCGGTAAAGAGTGCGGGAAGACAATTTGTTAAAAGAGTTAAATGGAACTTAAAAAAAGAAAGCTGATCAGCATTCTTTTATTTCATTATTATCATCATTTCTGTAGATTATCTCAGGGCCGCTGCGTCCGTCTTCTGCCTGCTTCTTAACCAGCTTGTAAAGCCACTGGTAAACATATAACATGACAGGCACCACAACGGTTGCCACGATGCTGGCTGTAAACCATCTGGTATAGCTTTCGTCACCTGATATCGCCAGGATCAGCGTGGTAACATAAAGACCCACCAGTATCACAATTCCGATTATTGCAAGAATACGTTTAACTACATTCATTATTAATTCTCACTTCCTGTGCTTTTCATCTGAAGCTGTTTTTCTACTTCTTCACGGATCTCTTCAGTATATCCAATGGTGATGTTGGAGAAGTCTTCTTCAAGGAACTTGAGGATCTTATCCACATCCTTTTTCCTGTTGCCCGGAACCTGTATTTTATCCTTAGGGCTGGTCACTACAACAAGAGTGTAGCGGAGCTTGCCCACAGTAAAACGGTTCCAGCTGGAGAATTTATATGCCCATATTATATTAAAGAGAGGAACTACAAAGATACTGTGCTTTCCGAAACAGATAAGGTAATGGTAGGTGATGAAAAGGTTGCCGGCGCTGACAATGCGGTCATGTGCAAGTTCTTCATCAATGTCGCGGAAATCGTGGGCATCAAGGCCGAAACGCATAAGCCTCCTGCAGGCTTCGTGACGTGTAGGGTCAGCAATGATGACCAGGTTTGCGATTATATATGCCAGAGAGATGATGATTATCAGGATGATGAGTACGGCAAGTACCACATAAAGGGTTGCATGATAGTCATAACTGCTCACCAGAATGCCGCCGCATGCCGTTTTAAGGCCCTCACCGGTCCAGCCGATATCTTTACAGTAGTCTTCTATAAACAGCTCAGAATGCGAATTAAGAGGCTGTATGCGGGCCGGTGCAGAAAAATGGCTTATCGTATCAGCCTTTGCGGACTCCCCTGAAGGAAGCAGGAAAAAAATGCACATTATGTCATCGGAAGTATCTTCATTAAGAACGTAATAATAAGAAGCCTTCGGCTGATAGTTTACATAATAATCGTACCCGGTATATGTGAGGTCTTCCATTTCAAGCTTCACACATGAATTGCCGTCAGCATTTGCGGCGATGATCTCATCAATGGATGAAACCTTTACAGGAAGCAGAACATCCTTTATCGGCAGAACGATAATGAGTACAAGCATGACTGCAAGTACAATGATCGGCAGAATAAGATTCCGTCTGGAGATATATTTAATATAGCCTAAAATGGTCTTTTTCATATTAAAAAGTATAAGGCATCCCGGCATTTTTCGCAATAAACATAAGTGGATAAAACAGGCGGTAAATGCTACAATATATTATATTTTTAACTGGAGAAAACAAATGGGTGATTATATTATCAGGGCTGTGGCTGCCGACCAGATGATAAGGGCGTTTGCAGTTTCAGGCCGGGAAATGGTTGAAGAAGCAAGAAAAAGACACGGAACAAGTCCGGTGGTAACCGATGCGCTCGGAAGACTCCTTATGGGAGGAGTCATGATGGGCGTTATGATGAAGGGAGAGGAAGATGTGCTTACCCTTCAGGTTCAGGGAGACGGCCCTATAGGAAAGCTGCTTGTTACAGCAGATTCTAAAGGAAACGTTAAGGGCTATGCGGATAATCCGGTTGTGCTGATACCTACCAACTATGCAGGAAAGCTGGATGTAGGAGCAGCCATAGGATACGGTGAGCTTACTGTCATAAAGGATCTTGGGCTTAAGGAACCTTATGTAAGCAAAACACCTCTCGGCACCAGCGAGATAGCAGATGACCTGACTTTTTACTTTTTTAAGTCAGAACAGACCGCAAGCAGCGTTGCACTGGGCGTGCGTCTGAGTCTGGAAAACACGGTGGAGCAGGCCGGAGGATTCATTATCCAGCTTATGCCGAATACATCAGACGAGATTATAGATAAGCTTGAGAAAAAGCTGGAATCGCTCCCGCCGATCACAAAGCTTATGGAAGAAGGAAAAGGTCCTGAAGAGATTCTGGAATTTATCCTGGGAGAATTCGGGCTTGAGATAATGGAAAAAACCGAAGTCGGCTTCAGATGCAACTGTTCAAAAGAGCATGTGGCCAGGGCTCTTATCAGCATGGGCGTAAAAGAGCTTGAAAGCATCATTGCCGACGGCGAGCCTGTAACAGTGAACTGCCATTTCTGCAATACGGATTACACATATGATGTGGATGAGATAAAAGAGCTCCTGGATTTTGCCCATATAAAAAGTGCGGCAAAGAAAATAGGCATTATAGGAGAGCCATTGACAAAAGAAACGGAAAACTGAGATTGTTTTGTTTAAAATGCCCATTCTAACTGCGTTGACACCCGTATACCCTTGTGCTAAATTCATAAAAGACTGTTTGATGTCTAATAGCTTTATAGTATTTATGGAGGAATTTGTAATGCATAAGGGTACAGTTAAGTGGTTTAACAACCAAAAGGGCTACGGCTTTATCTGCGATGAAGAAGGAAAAGACGTATTCGTTCACTATTCAGGACTTAATCAGGAAGGTTTCAAATCTCTTGAGGAAGGCGCAGCAGTGGAATTCGAAATTACCGAAGGCGAAAAAGGCCCTCAGGCTACAAACGTTACAAAGCTGTGATCACAAGATAAAACTCAAATACTTAAGGCCTGCCGTCCGGCAGGCCTTTTTCCTTGCCAAAACAAGGCAGCAGGGTATATTCTTTTATTAATGAAAGAAGAAAAAGAAACGTTAAAATTTAATGTAACCGGCATGAGCTGTGCAGCCTGCCAGGCAAGAGTTGAAAAAGCAGTAAACTCTTTGCCGGGCGTTTCTTCATGCGCGGTTTCACTTATCACAGCATCTATGTCGGTAAGCGGAAACGTTTCTGAGAAAATGGTCATAGAAGCCGTAACAAAAGCCGGCTACGGTGCTTCCGTTCAGGAAGAGGCTGAGGATCCGTCAATTGCCGAAAAAAAAGAAGTTTCCCGTCTGAAAAGGCGTCTTTTCATATCTCTTGGGTTTCTCATTGTGCTCATGTACATATCTATGGGAAGAAATATGCTGGGCTTTCCGGTACCTTCTTTCCTTGAAAATCCAATCATAATGGGGACCGTTCAGGGGATTCTGGCACTGGTTGTCCTTATTATAAACAGAGCATTTTTTATAAGCGGAACAAAGGCTTTGCTGAATCTTTCACCTAACATGGATACATTGGTATGCATAGGATCCGGTGCAGCTTTTCTGTTCAGTATCCTTGAACTGATCTTTACCGGGGATATCCACAAACTTTATTTTGAAAGCTCAGCAATGATCCCGTGCCTGATAACCGTAGGCAAACTTCTTGAAGCAATATCCAAAGGACGCACAACCGATGCACTTAAGGACCTTTTCAGGCTGGCCCCGGAAACAGCTAACGTTATTACCCCGGAAGGTGAAAAACAGGTTCCGGCCGGAAGCCTCAGGCCGCAAGACATCTGCCTTATCCGTCCAGGAGAGAAGATACCGGCTGACGGAGTTGTTATTGCCGGCAGCACGGCTGTAAATGAGTCCGCTCTTACAGGCGAATCAATGCCGAAAGACAAGACAGCCGGTGATAGGGTATACGCAGGGACAATAAATACAAACGGAACGATCAAAGTAAATGTGCAGTTTGCCGGGAATGATACATCACTGGCAAAGATAATCAGACTTGTCAGTGATGCTGCGGCAACAAAGGCCCCGATAGCAAGAATAGCAGACAGGGCTGCAGCTGTTTTTGTTCCGGTAGTTATGGCAATTGCGGTGATTGCATTTGCTGTATGGATGATAACGGGAAAAGATGCAGCATTTTCAATAGCACGCGCTGTTTCGGTACTGGTTATTTCCTGTCCGTGTGCACTCGGACTTGCAACCCCGGTTGCGATAATGGCCGGAAGCGGTGTGGCAGCGCGCAAGGGAATTCTTTTTAAAACAGCGGCATCTCTGGAAATGGCAGGAAAGTGCTCATGTATGGCTCTTGATAAAACCGGAACCATCACAATGGGAAAGGCTGCGGTAACTGATGCAGTGGCTTTTGAAGATGGCTTCATGGAAATTGCCCTGGGACTTGAAAGCAGATCCGAACATCCGCTGGGTGCGGCCATAACGGCATACTGCATCGGAAAAGGAGCAGAGTGCCTGGAAGTGGATGATTTTGAAGCTGTTCCGGGAAAAGGAGTAAGGGGCCTGATAAACGGAAAGGAAGCAAAGGCCGGTTCTGAAGCTTTTGTCGATCTTGGCGATGAATTGAAGGAGCGGGTTGAAGGCTTTGCCGCTGAAGGAAAGACCACGGTAATTTTTGAGTATGACGGAAAGACGGCAGGTATCATGGCTCTTTCTGATGAAATAAAAGAGGATTCAAAAGAAGCGGTTTCACGGCTGAAAAAAATGGGTATAAAAACCGTGATGCTTACAGGTGATAACAGGCAGGCAGCAGCGCACATCGCGGCCGATGCAGGTGTTGACGAGTTCCTGGCGGAAGTGATGCCTGAAGATAAGGAAAAGAAAATAAGGGCCCTGAAAAGAGAGTCGGCTGTGATCATGGTCGGAGACGGAATAAATGATGCTCCGGCGCTTGTGACGGCCGATGTGGGTATAGCTGTGGGTAATGGAACGGATGTTGCTATTGAATCGGCAGATGTTGTGGTAATGAAGTCTTCATTGGCAGATGTTGCGGCTGCTGTATGCATAAGCCGCAGAACGATAAGCAATATAAAGCAGAACCTGTTCTGGGCTTTCTTTTACAACATCATCTGCATTCCTCTGGCAGCAGGTTTTTATCAGGCGATTTTCGGCTGGACATGGGAGATGAGTCCGATGATCGGGGCAGCGTGCATGTGCATTTCAAGCTTTACGGTGTGCCTTAACGCGCTGAGACTAAATCTTGCAAATATTTATGACGATAAAAAAGATAAACCTTTGAAAGTAAAAAAGAAAAAAATGAAGGAGATAAGCATGGAAAAGACATTGATCATTGAAGGCATGATGTGTCCTCACTGTGAGGCGGCAGTCAAAAAAGCCCTTGAAGCAATTGACGATGTGGAAAGCGTCGAAGCCTCCCATACGGAAGGAAAAGCTGAAGTCAAACTGATATCGGAAGTCCCTGATGAGGTGCTGAAAAAAGCTGTGGAAGATAAGGATTACCAGGTTCTTGAAATCAGATAAACAGCAGATTTAAACGAATGGCCGGACAAGATCCGGCCGTTTTTTTATTCACAATTAATTCACAAATTAATTAGCACTCATCGCTTGACAGTGCTAATAATGTGTGCTATTTTATGTATAACAAATAAAACAAATGCCACAACAAGGAGGAAATAAAAATGTATTTAACAGCAAGAAACAACATGTACAACTTAATAAACGAAATGTTCAGATCACCTTTCTTCACAGCAGGTGAAAACACAAATTCCGGAGCAGGTCTTATGAAGAGCAACATCCGTGAACTTGAAAACGGATATGAGATCAGAATGGAACTTCCGGGTTTTGCAAAAGAGGACATTCAGGCTGAACTGAAGGATGGATATCTTGTGGTTACGGCAACCAGAAAGTCTGAAAATACAGATGAGGAAAAGGGCCGTTACATCCGCAGGGAATGCTTTGAAGGAACCTCAAAAAGAAGCTTTTATGTTGGTGACTATCTTCAGGAAAGCGATATCAAAGCCGGTTTTGAAAACGGCATCCTGAAGCTTGAGTTTCCTAAGGAGCCGGCTCCTGTTCCTGAAACGCCAAAGCTTATTGAAATTCAGTAAGTAAGAGCTCTCCATATATTATTCTCCCTTGAAAAGCAGGCACGTAAGGTGCCTGCTTTTTCCGCTTGCATAAGCCCGGTTAAAGTTATAAAATTTTAACAATTATTCCGGGAGGAACGAAAGATGGATATCAGAACTTCTGCAAAAGAAATGAAGCTTGCGTCCCCGTATATGGCAGCTTCATCAAATGAACTGAGAAACGGCGCACTTCAGGCAATAAAAGAAAGCCTGATAAGCAACGCTGATTTAGTATTTGAAGCCAATAAGGCTGATATGAAAAATGCCGATGAGAGCGGCATCAGCGAGGCTGTAAAGGGACGCCTTAAATTTGATTCCCACAAGCTTGAAAGCTGCATTTCCGGAATTGATCAGCTTATTTCGCTTCCTGATCCTTTAGGAAAAGTAACACTGGCAAGACAGATGGATGAAAACCTGAATCTTTACAGGATCACCTGTCCTATAGGTGTTATCGGGGTGATCTTTGAGGCAAGACCTGATGCTCTTGTCCAGATATCAACCCTGTGCATAAAGAGCGGTAACTGTGCCATTTTAAAAGGCGGAAAAGAGACGGCAAATACAAATAAGGCTTTGTTTGATCTTATCCATGAAGCAGCAGTCAGCGCAGGTCTTCCTTCCGCATGTCTCCTTCAGGCTCAGGCTCACAGCGAGATAGATGAACTTCTTGCATGTGACAGGGAAGTGGACCTTCTGATTCCAAGAGGAAGCAACGCATTTGTGCGCTATATTATGGACAATACCAAAATTCCTGTAATGGGTCACGCAGATGGAATATGCCATACATATGCAGATGAGGGCTGTGATATTTCAAAAGCCGTTAAGGTGATAGTTGATGCAAAGACCCAGTATACTGCAGCCTGCAATGCAACAGAGACACTTCTGGTAAACCGGAAGGCAGCAGGCAGTCTCCTTCCTGAAGCAGCAAAGGCCCTTAACAGTGCCGGCGTTTCACTTAACGGAACAAAAGAGGCAAAAGCACTTATTGAAAAGGCCTGTCCTGAAATAAAAGTAAACGAGATAGGTGAAGATGATTTTGCCCATGAATATCTTGATATGATCCTTGCCGTTAAACTGGTTGACAGTGTGGATGAAGCTATTGAGCACATCAATAAAAACGGATCACATCATACAGACAGCATTCTTTCGGAAAATAAGGAAAATACAGCAAAATTCATGCAGCTTGTTGACAGCGCAAATGTTTATGCAAACTGCTCAACACGTTTTGCCGATGGTTTCCGTTACGGCTTCGGCGCAGAGGTGGGGATTTCCACCGGAAAGATACATGCAAGAGGCCCTGTGGGACTTGAAGGTCTTGTAACATATAAATACAACATTTACGGTGATGGCCAGATTGTGGGTGACTACGCCGAAGGCAGGTCGAATTTTAATTTCCGTGATCTGTAAAAAAAGGTAGATTATTTGCTTTTTCGTGTTATAATATCACTTGCTGATTGCAAAACGGCGTGTGGCCCAGTTTGGTAGAGCGCTGCGTACGGGACGCAGAGGCCGCAGGTTCAAATCCTGTCACGCCGATAAAAAACTCCTCAGGTTATCCTGAGGAGTTTTTGTTTATTCCGTATGCTGTTGTTCAGCTGATATCATCCTGGCTTCATTGGCAGCCCACGCCTTTTTCCGGATAAGGAAGTAGCACACAATCATTGCCGCAAGGGTTATTATCCACGAAACAGGATAACTGGTGTACAGCATGGAAAGAGTTCTGTTTGATGCAAATACCACGTAGATCCAGAACACGCGGAATCCGCAGATGCCGAGCAGGGAAACAATGGTAGGTGCCATACTGTAACCGTGGCCCCTTATAACCCCGGCCAGCATATGCTGCAGTCCGTTCAGGATAAAAAAGCCGGCCATTATATTCATTCTCACGCATCCGGCTGCAATTACTTCGGGGTCGGATGTATATATTCCCAGTAAAAACTCCTTGATAAGGAGGAAACCTCCGCCCATTACTATCCAGAGGATCATATTAATGAGTCCGCAGTAAAGAGTGGCTTTTGTAGTCCTTTTATATTCCCTTGCTCCCATATTCTGGCTGACCGAGGCAATGGCGCTCTGGTTTACGGCATCAACGGAGGTGAAGAGAAACGCCTCTATGCTTGATGCGGCAGAGTTCCCCGCCATGATTATGGCACCAAAGGAATTTACGGAAGACTGGATAAGTACATTGGATATTGAAAACAGGGAATTCTGAAGGCCTGCCGGAAGACCTATCCTTACAATCTGTTTAAAGGCCGGCATTGAAAAATGCAAATCCCTGAGATCAAGTTTATACATGCCGTTTGTTCTGATGATGGCAAGAAGTGTGAGAACGCATGATACACACTGGCTGGCAACAGTGGCAATGGCAACTCCGGCCACATCCATGTCAAGCACGGTTACAAAGAAAACGTTCATGCCCACATTGAGTACACCGGCTATGGCCAGATAGTAGAGCGGTCTTCGGGAATCTCCCACAGCCTTAAGGATGGCACTTGAAAAGTTATAAAGCACTATGACCGGAAGCCCGGCAAAGTAAATCCTTAAATAGATGGCTGCAAGCGGAAGGACTTCCTCGGGTGTTCCCATCAGTACCAGCAGGGGTTCGGCAAGGAAAACACCTATAAATGCGAATACAATGCCGCCGACCAGACCCAGGATCATTGTTGTGCTGACTATGTCCTTAAGTGCTTTGGCATCTTTTGCACCATAATAGCGGGAAGCCAGAACACTGGTTCCCGTTCCCATTCCGAGCAGTATAGTTACAATAAGAGATACAAGTGCGCCGTTTGATCCGACAGCGGCAAGCGAATTATCGCCGCAGAACCTACCGACTACGATAAGGTCTGCGGCGTTGAATGCCAGCTGCAGGATGCCTGAGATCATGACAGGTATCGCAAAACGGACAATTTTGGAAAACAGGTTTCCGACACTCATGTCTATTTCATATTTGTTTTTCATTTTTTGGTATTGCCTTATTTTTCTTTTTGTCTAAAACAATTATAGAATATATTTTTTCACGTAACAATACAAAACACAAAAAAGGGGTTTCAAGCGAACTGTGTTCGCCGAAACCCGTACTTTACATCCGTAAGGGCGAACTGTGTTCGCCCTTTGTGTGCAGATTTATTCAACAGTTGTATCAATCGGTGTTGAAGCCGGTTCTTCAAGAAGCTTTGGATGTCTTAAGATGTATTCGATCATCTTGACACTCTTTGCAAAGTAATAACCATCAGCAATTCTTTCATCCAGGGTAACGCCGAATTCACAGGTCTGTCTGATCACTTCGCTTCCGTCAGCCTGAAGAATCTTGGCTGGCACAACCTCACCCATAGTTGCAAGGGAAGAACTGGTACCGAAATTTGCCAGATTGTGATAGATGGCGCCGCAGCGGATCGAACCAAGATTTGAAATGATCATGCTGCTGTAATAAATATTGTCAGCCACGAGAGATGAAGGCAGCCAGCCATGTTTATCACCGAATTTCATGATTCCCATAATAGGGACCCTGATGATGTTAGGGAGTTTGCCCAGTACATCAATTGCTGAGTTTGACCCTCTTTTTTCAACCTTTTCCGCCTTTTCGCGCAGATTTGAAACTTTCTTATTCAGCTGTTCCCTGATGGTGTCCAGTGTGTCCTCCGGCTTAATGTCTATGATAAGCATGATCTCTTCAGAACTATCATTTAGCGTCATCTTTGCAACAAAGGCCAGAGTAACATCATTGTGAGCATAAAGGTGGCGGTTGCAGATAAACTGATTCAGCTTCGGGCGGTTATATATGGTTTTTCCGATTGCAGCGGCAAATGCCTGAAAATAAGTGTAATGCTCGCCCTGGGCATTCTTTTCATTAATATAATCTACCAGTGGAGTAACATCCATTTTCTGGTTGATATAAACCTCATTTTCCATACGCCCCGGCTTCAGGTCCATACAGCACTGCATGAGTCCGGAAACAGGTACGCGTCTTCCGTCTTTGCGATCCTTGATACTTTTTTTAGTCATTATTTGTCCCCCGATTAAAAAAATAAAAAACTGCGCCCATTTTACAGGAAAAAACATTTTCACGCAAGAAAAAAGTCCGGTGATGAAAATTCATGCCGGTTATGCTATTATGTGCACATGGTCGGAGATATATTATTCAATCTATTCATAATGCCGCTCGAACTGATCTTCGAGTTTATTTTTTCGTTAACATATAAGTGGCTTTCAAATCCGGGAGTTTCCATTCTGTTCTTAAGCCTTGCTATGAACTTCATGGTGCTTCCTCTTTACAAGAGGGCGGATGCCATTCAGGAAGAAGAAAAGAATAAGGTAAACGAGATGGCCCCTTGGGTAAGCCTCATTAAAAAGGCTTTCAAGGGCGATGAGCGATATCTGATGCTGAAGGAATTCTACCGGGTCCGCGGCTACAGACAGATATCATCGCTCAGAGGCTCATTTTCACTTATCCTTCAGATTCCTTTTTTTATAGCGGCATATCATTATCTTTCAAACCTTCCTATCCTGAACGGGATGAAGTTCTTTATTTTTAATGATCTTGGTGCGCCTGATGCGCTTTTGAATTTCGGCAGCTTTTCCGTAAATGTAATGCCGCTTATCATGACGCTTATAAATGTTGTAAGTGCGTATGTTTACCTGAGGGGATTCCCGCTTAAGGATAAGATCCAGACATACGGAATTGCAGCTATTTTCCTGGTTCTTCTTTATAACAGTCCGTCGGGACTGGTATTTTACTGGACACTTAATCAGGTTTTCTCGCTCTGCAAGAACCTTGTGATGAAGCTGGCAAAGAGAGTAAAGAAGGAAAAACGGGAGAAACCGGTTAAGGAAGTTAAGCCGTTCAAAAAAAGGACTTTTTTCCTTGCCGCTGTTTCACTTGTTCTGCTGATGGGACTTCTTGTGCCGCTGGCAGTCATAACTTCATCTCCTTCGGAGTTTGATACAAGCCTTACAACTCCGGCTAAGATACTGGTTTACAATCTGTCGATAGCCATAGGCTTTTTCCTGATATGGTCAGGAATCTTTTATTACCTTGCAAGTGTAAAAGGCCGCCGCGTCATGACATATGTCTTCTGGGTCATTTCGGTAGGAGCAGTTGTCAATTACATGTTCTTCGGAAAGAATCTCGGAACCTTATCGAACTATATGATCTTTGAGGACGACTTTGAACTTGTGCCTTCGGAGTGCCTGATAAATATCCTGATCGCGGCTGCCATAGCGGTGATTCTGATAATAATCCTGATGAAGCTTCCGAAGGTTGTGCCTGTGGCAGAACTGATTCTTGTTGTGGCGGCCGCAGGGCTTATAGCTGTCAACTTGTTCCAGATGACAGGCTCGCTTGCCGAATCCAGAAAAACAAGAGAAGTAAATGAGAGTACGCTGGACGGGATGCCGGAAGATGAAAAAGTCATCAGCCTCAGCAAAGAGGGACAAAATGTGGTTGTCCTTATGATAGACCGCGCCATGAGCGGATATGTACCGTATATCTTTGCCGAAAAGCCGGTACTGGAGGACGAATTCACAGGGTTTACATATTACCCAAACACACTTGCTTTCGGAGGACATACAAACTTTGCATCTCCGCCGATATTCGGAGGTTATGAGTACACACCGGCAGCAATGGATGCAAGAAGTGATGAATCATTAAAAGATAAGCATAATAACGCACTCCTTCTGATGCCAAGGCTTTTTTCAGCCAATGATTTCGACATAACGGTGTGTGACCTGCCTTACGGAAATTATAAATGGACATCAGACATGAGCATTTTCCAAAAGGTCCCGGGTACTGAGTATTACACGCTTACCGGAAAGTTTTCGGGAGATTATGAGTATCTGTACGGGGATGAGGCAGTGAAGGTGCAGACCCATAACTTCTTTATGTACAGTTTCATGAAGGTGATGCCGCTTTATACGCAGGTCTTCCTTTATGACGACGGAAACTATTTTTCAACGGGAAACCGTGTCTGCATCGATGATACCTTTATTGACTCATACTCAGTTCTCTGCAATCTTGAGAACATAACCGACATTGAAGAGGGCAGTGAAAATAATCTCTTTATGATGGACAATGATACGACACACGCAATAACCCTGCTTTCAACTCCGGATTACGAGCCCGGTATCATTTCCGCGATAGTGGATTATCCTGAGGATGCTTATGTAATTGACGGCAAAGTACTGAGAATGAAGACTGACCGCCAGATAAAGCACTACCATGTGAATGTGGCAGCTTTCCTTAAACTGGGCAGGTGGTTTGAGTATCTTAAGGAACAGGGCGTCTGGGACAATACGAGGATCATAATTGTTTCCGACCATGGATACGGACTGAACCAATTTGAATATATGATAATGCAGGGCAAGCTTGATGTTCAGTGGTATAACGGACTTCTTATGGTCAAGGACTTTAACTCCGGCGGCCCTCTTGTTACAGATAATTCATTCATGACGACGGCAGATGTACCTACGCTTGCCATGAGCGGCATTATTGACGATCCTGTTGATCCGGCAACAAAGAAGCCGGTAAACAGCGATGCAAAGAATGAACCGCAGTTAATGACAACTTCGCATCTTTACAGCGTTGTTTCAAATAACGGGAACACATTTGATACCAGCGACGGAAAATGGTTTTCTGTTCATGATGATATTTTTAATACCGATAACTGGGAAAAAGTTAAGGATGGAGAACCGGGTTTATACCCGTAATATAAATAACAAAATAGTACTTGAATAAGTTAAACGCAGGTACTATATTATAGGCGAGCTGGGGGAGCCGAAAGGCTGAGATGAGCAAAAGCTTATACCCTTATTACTTGATGCGGTTAATGCCGCCGTAAGGAAGCACGATTTGTTATACTAATCATTAAATGTTTTTCAGGTAATCTCCGCCTATATGTAGGAGGTTTTTTTTATGTCAAAATTCACACCAAAAAAGCTGGCGTTTTCGGCAATGGCGCTGGCACTCGCATTTGTAACATCGTTCATTAAAATCATACATCTGCCTATGGGCGGAAGCGCGACGCTTTTCAGCATGTTCTTTATGTCACTTACCGGTTACTGGTACGGACCGGCGGTGGGCCTCATATCATCACTGGCATACGGACTTCTTCAGTTTGCCATTGATCCTTATATTCTTTCCGCACCTCAGGTCATATGCGACTATTTTCTGGCATTTACTGCACTGGGACTTTCGGGTTTCTTCCGAAATATGAAAGGCCGTCTGAAAAG
>JAZUFV010000154.1:0-2217 GCA_045640845.1 Lachnospiraceae bacterium | reverse complement strand
CCCTAGATAGTTTTTTACCTGAATGATATTGCAGCTGCATCTGTTTCTGTCCGGATAATATCCGCACTTGCACGGATTTGTGGCCGCCACAAGCATGAAATCCGACGGAAATTCTGCTCTTCCCGCCGCACGGCTTATTATTACTTTTTTCTCCTCAATGGGCGTTCTGAGGCCGTCTATTACCGACCTTTTAAATTCAGTAAGCTCATCAAGAAAAAGTATCCCTTTGTGGGCAAGAGTTACTTCACCCGGTTTAGGATTTCCGGTTCCTCCCAGCAGGGCCTGCTCAGTAATGCTCTGATGAGGGGCTCTGAACGGCCTGGAAAGGACAAGTGAATCATTTTTGAGAAGGCCCGCAATACTGTAGATTTTGGAAACTTCAAGACATTCTTCCTTTGTCATTCTGTTGAATATCGTGGGAATCCTTTCCGCTGTCATGCTCTTTCCGGCACCCGGCGGACCGATATAAAGAATATTATGAAAACCGGCCGCCGCTATGGCTGTGGCCCTTTTTGCCTTTTCCTGACCCACAACATCCAGGAAGTCTGCTCCGGCATGGCTGTAGCTTTCCGAAAGAGCTTTGTCCAGATCAATGTGCTCTGCTTTTTCAAGAAGGCCTTTGTTAAGCTGATGTATGAGCGTCTTAAGGTCATCTGCGGCGTATATGTCCACCCCGTCTATGACTGCTCCTTCAAATACATTTGCGCGTGGTATCACCAGGCCCTTTATTCCCTGGTCCCTGGCGAATGCCGCCACCGGAAGCACTCCCTTCACGGGATTTATCCTTCCGTCAAGACTGAGTTCTCCGAGAAACAAAAGGTTTTCTATGCTCTTTTCCGAAACCTCCTCCATGGCGGCCAGAATTGCCACGGCTATAGGAAGATCAAGGCCGCTGCCCTGTTTTTTTAGATTTGCCGGAGAAAGATTTATGGTGATCCTCCTGGATGGGAACTCAAAGCCTGAATTTACTATGGCCCTTTCCACCCTTTCCTTTGCCTCCCTGACCTCACTGGAGGGAAGACCCACCATGGTAAATGCCGGAAGGCCCGCCGATACATCGGCCTCCACACAGGTACGGTAAGCGTCAATGCCGCAAATGCCGGCACTAAATGTTTTGCATATCATATATACTCCCGGCCATATTCTGTTTTTAAAAAAGGAACTGTATGCAGGAAGGTGCATACATATCGTGTACATAAAAAAGATAGCACATTTCTGTGCTATCTTACAATCTTAATATTGATTTTTTCAGAAGAAAATATCTTTTCCTTTTGCTGCTTTATATGCTGACCTGACCACGTGTGATGCCATTACGGTATTGGTTACCGCTCCAACGCCTCCTGGAACCGGCGTGATTTTCCTTACGTAAGGCTCAACTTCCTCAAAACTGAAATCGCCGCACATCTTTCCGTCAGCAAAATTCATGCCTACATCTATGGCCGCTGCCGATGGTGAAAGTGCCTGTGCAATCTCTTCTCCGACAAATCCGGCCCTTCCCACAGCACATACGAGAATATCGGCATTTTTGCACCTTTCAGCAATGTCTTTTGTCTTTGAATGACACCATGTCACTGATGCATCTTTTTCAAGCAGCATAAGGCCCAGTGGTTTTCCGATGACCTGCGACCTTCCGATGACTACGGCATTTGCGCCTTTTATCTCAGTTCCGGAAGATTCAAGCATCTTCATCACAGCTTCAGCCGTGCACGGGCGGTATCCCGGTTTTCCCATGGCGAGCTTTGCCCAGTTGGCAGGGCTCATGCAGTCCATATCTTTTTCAGGGTCTATCAGAAGATCAAATGCCTTTTCATCCAGATGTTTCGGAAGCGGCTTAAAAAGAAGGATTCCGTTTACTTCAGGGTCACTGTTGATCTTAATAAATTCCTTTTCAAGTTCTTCCTGTGATGTTTCTTCCGGGAATGCATATACGGCAACTTTGATACCCACTGAATCACAGGTCTTTTTTACCCCTTTTTCATACGAGAGATCGCTGCCCTTTTCGCCCACGCGTACGATTGCGAGACATGGGGAAAGACCCTCATCCTCAATAACCTTTATCATTCTTTCTTTAAGCGCGGAAGCCACTTCGGCTCCCTTAATAATCTCTGCCATTTCCGCTCCTTCAGACACACAAGTTTCACTGATGCCTTTGTTTACTTTTACTGCTAAATAGGGTATCATATTTCCCGTATATATAGAAGAATAAATATTAAGTCA
>JAZUFV010000153.1:0-3475 GCA_045640845.1 Lachnospiraceae bacterium | reverse complement strand
ATTTCTGAATCTTTTCATCAGCCTTGGCAGCTTCAACCATTGTTTCATCATCTGCATCTGCCGGGACAACAACTGTGGAACGGAGTTTGCCGTTAACCTGAACTGCAATCTCTTTGCTTGCATCCACTGTTTTTGACTCATCATACTCAGGCCATGGCATCTGCATTGCCATCTTTCCGTACTTTTCTGCAAAACCTTCAAGTTCCCAGATTTCCTCCGCTATATGCGGTGTAAACGGGCTGAGGAGAAGCACGAGCTGCTTTAGATCACCTTTTGTAAGTCCTTTGTCATAGAATTCATTGACCATTGCCATAAGAGCGGCAATTGCCGTGTTCATTTTGAGATTATCAATGTCTGAACCGACTTTTTTGATGGTCTTGTTGATTATTGTTTCATTCTTCTCGCTGATGTCATCGCCATCTTCACATCTGTCCATAAGATTCCAGCAGCGGTCAAGAAAACGTTTAGCGCCTTTAACGGCATCATCCGACCATGTTGCAGTCTTTTCAAAATCTCCTATGAACATTATGTACAGACGCATTGTGTCAGCACCGTATGCATCAACTACATCATCAGGATTCACTACGTTGCCAAGTGATTTCGACATTTTTACAGAGGCGCGGAGTGCCTGGTTGCCGTATTTCGCTATTAGCGCCTGCTTCTCTTCTTCTGTGTCAACATTGCCCACATAGTGCGGGTTCTGGCCGAGTATCATACCATGAGAAGTTCTTTTTGCAAACGGTTCTTTGGTGTGAACGAGACCGAGATCAAACAGAACCTTATGCCAGAATCTTGAGTAAAGGAGGTGAAGTGTAGTATGTTCCATTCCACCGTTGTACCAGTCTACAGGACCCCAGTATTTTTCAGCTTCGGATGAGCAGAATGCCTCATCGTTATTGGCATCCATATATCTAAGCCAGTACCAGCTTGAGCCTGCCCAGTTAGGCATTGTGTCAGTCTCTCTCTTTGCCGGGCCGCCGCACTTCGGGCAAGTGGTGTTGACCCAGTCTGTCATCTTTGCAAGCGGTGATTCGCCGTCATCGGTCGGTTCATAGCTCTGAACATCAGGAAGAACCAGCGGGAGCTGATCTTCCGGTACCGGAACCCAGCCGCATTTTGAGCAGTTTATCATAGGAATCGGTTCGCCCCAGTAGCGTTGGCGCGAAAAGACCCAGTCGCGGAGTTTATAGTTTACTTTTTCCTCGCCTATTTTCTGTTCTCCGAGCCAGTTTATCATGGCTGGAATTGCCTGCTTCACAGTAAGTCCGTCAAGGAATCCTGAATTAACCATAATTCCTGTATCGTCTTTGAGTGTGAAAGCCTCTTCCTGAACGTTTCCGCCTTTAACCACTTCAATTATTGGTAGGTCGAAAGCCTTTGCGAACTCCCAGTCACGATCATCGTGGGCCGGAACAGCCATAATGGCGCCGGTGCCGTATGTAACGAGAACATAGTCAGCTATGAATATAGGAATTTCTTTTCCATTCACAGGGTTAATTGCTTTTACACCCTTGAGCATAACGCCGGTTTTTTCCTTGTTCAGTTCGCCGCGTTCAAAGTCGCTCTTTCTGGCAGCTTCAGCAACATATGCATCGATTTCAGCAGTGTTTTCAAGCTTGTCTTTCCAGATTTTTACATAGGGATGCTCAGGAGCAATAACCATATAGGTGGCACCAAAAAGTGTGTCCGGGCGTGTTGTGAAAACAACAAGCTCATCACCAAAAGTGGTTTTGAACTTAACTTCAGCACCCGTTGAGCGGCCGATCCAGTTCTTCTGCTGTGTCTTTACTCTTTCGATGTAGTCAACGTCGTCAAGATCGTCTATCAGGCGCTGAGCATACTTAGTGATAGCGAGCATCCACTGGCTCTTTTCTTTGCGGACAACAGGAGCTCCGCAGCGTTCGCATACTCCTTCAACTACTTCTTCATTTGCAAGAACCACCTTACAGCTGGTACACCAGTTAACAGACATAGTTGCCTTATATGCAAGACCCTTCTTATACATCTGAAGGAAAATCCACTGTGTCCATTTATAATATTCCGGGTCTGATGTGTTGACACAGCGGTCCCAATCAAAACCATAGCCAAGCATCTTCAGCTGGCGTGTGAAATTCGCAATATTGTCTCTTGTAACAATTGAAGGATGAATATGGTTTTTAATTGCATAGTTCTCTGTCGGCAGACCGAAAGCATCGTATCCTATCGGGAAAAGGACATTGTAACCGTCCATCCTCTTTTTTCTCGTAATAACGTCCATCGCTGTGAACGGACGCGGATGCCCAACATGAAGCCCCGCCCCTGAAGGATACGGGAATTCAATCAGTCCAAAAAATTTAGGCTTGTTTTCTCCTGTAACGGCAGCATAGGGTTTTGTTTCCTCCCAACGTGCCTGCCACTTTTTTTCTATTGCTGCAAAATCGTATTTCATATATTATGTTAACCTCTCTCAAATAATTATTTCATTCACGCCCCGTATCCGGGGCATCAAAGAGCTGAGAGCGGCACCTCTTCACTGTCTGACCAAAGACGCTCAAGATTATAGAATTTACGGGCTTCATCTGTGAAAACATGAACGATAACGCTGCCGAAATCCATAAGTACCCAGATATCACTGCGGAGACCTTCGCGCCTGACCGGCGGTTCTCCGGCTTCGGAAAGGGCCTTATCTACTTCATTTACTAAGGCTTTTATGTGTGTGGATGATGTGCCGTGGCATATTACAAAATAATCTGCCAGAACTGTCTGCTCTGCGGTTTTAAGTATTTTAATATCCTGCGCTTTTTTATCGTCAAGCGCGGTTGCTGCGATTTTCGCTATTTCATTTGGCAACAGCATAGTATTCAAATGCCTCCCTTGTATTTTTATGCGGCTTGGTTCCTCTTGAAGAAACCTCTTCCAGGCTCATTTTCAATCCCAAAGCCATGCATTTATTTATATCCTGATATGCGAGCTTTCTAAGCTCTTCAACTCCATCAAAGTCTCTTGTAGGTTCAATGTAGTCTGCAAGATAAATGATTTTCTCAAGAAGCGTCATATTGGGTTTTCCTGTAGTATGCCATTTAATTGCTTCGGCTATTTCCGGGCCGATATTAAAAACATCTGCTGCAAGCGCGGCCCCTGTTTTTGCATGAAGCAGCTTAGGATTTGCCATTTCGTTCTCATCTAATTCTAAGCCGTATTTTTTTATCAGTTTAAGATTCTCTTCATATGAGCATTTTTTTGTAATGTCGTGAAGGAGAGCCGCGGTTGAAGCCTTGCCGGTATCTTCTCCCCAGCGCTCAGCAAGCTTAACTGCTTCACTCTCGCAGCCGAGAACGTGCGGAACTCTTGAATCTTTTAAATACCGTTTTGCCTTATCCCAAAGGCTGTTTTCGGTCATTTTTTAGATTTTGGAAGCTGTATTTTTGCTTCCTTGCCATTCACTTTATAAAGGACAAATTTTGTGCCTATAACCTGAACCGGATCTGCTTTGCAT
>JAZUFV010000152.1:0-6365 GCA_045640845.1 Lachnospiraceae bacterium | reverse complement strand
TGCTCTGAGCTTAGTACTTTCGAGCAGTGTGCAAAATGGCACACGGCCGGTAAAGGCGAATGCAAAAAAAATCCGCCGGATGGCGGATTTTTTACTTATATTTATCAATGAATTCAAAGATCTTACCCCAGTAGGCCTCGCCGCCGTCCCAGGAACATGATCCATGGAGGGCGCCTTCAATGACGACCTTTTCTTTCGGACCCGGATGGGCTTCGTAATTTATATCAAGCATCCGGTAAGGAACATAATTATCGGCAGTTCCATGAGCAAACAGCATAGGCAGTTTTGACTGTTTAAGCTGTTTTAAAGAGCTGCCTTTGCCGATGATATCAATGCCGGTTTTAAGCCGGACATAGATCTTCGCAAAGAACATGACAGGAAAGGATGGGACACCTACAAGATTTTTGAGTGAATGGACAAACTGGTCATAAACAGTTGAATATCCGCAATCCTCAATTCCGCAGATAACATTATCAGGAAGATTCTCGCCGGCTGTGCACATTACAGTGGCTCCGCCCATCGAGATTCCGTAAATGACGATCTTCGGAAAGTCATATTTTTCATTGATGATATTGATCCACCCGCAGATATCTTTTCTTTCAGGCCAGCCCATTCCGATATAATCGCCTTCAGAACCTTTATGGCCCCTGGCAGCAGGCAAAAGAACAGAGAAACCTTTCTCAAAGAACTTTTTCGCCTGAAAACCCATCTCCAGGGCTTTTCCAGTGTAGCCGTGGCAGATAATGACAAAATTCCTGTTGCCATTTTCTTTGTTTTCGCAAATATGGGCAGTCAGATTAATGCCATCATAGGAAACCTGATGCAGTTCACCGGATAGATGTTCCGAAAGCCACTCATCACAGCTGTCACCGAAATGTGTCAGAGGCTTTCCCGATGAGGAGGCTTTTTTGAACGAACCGGAACCTTTCAGCTTTTTTCTGTTAAGTGACGTATTGAAAAAATAACGCCCTATCAGCCAGCCGGCAATGATGACGACAAGCAGAAGGGCAATTATGATAATAAGTATGATAACGCCGGCCTTCATGATTTATGCCGCAGGAATCTGGAGTATGGCAACTGCCAGACCGAGATAAATCAGAAGTGAAAGGGCATCAACAATTGTTGTAATAAAAGGACTCGACATAACGGCAGGGTCGAATCCCAGCTTCTCGGCAATCAGCGGAAGCATGCCTCCCACAAGCTTTGCCATTATGACAGCGCAGAACAGAGCAAGCGAAATGGTGATTGCAATAACAACATCCTGTGGTTCAATGGCACCGTTTGTTATGGCTGTCTGGATCAGTGACTTGATTATGTTGACAATAGCCAGAGCAATTCCGCAGATGATTCCTACGCGGAATTCCTTCCACAGTACCTTGAAGAAATCCTTAAATTCAATATCATCAAGCGACAGTGAACGGATGACCGTAACCGAAGCCTGGCCTCCGCAGTTACCTCCGGTGTCCATCAGCATCGGAATGGAAGCGGTAAGTATCGGCAGCACAGCAAGTGCATTCTCAAACTTTGTTATGATCAGCCCGGTAAAAGTGGCTGAAATCATGAGAAGCATAAGCCATGGAATACGCTGCTTGAAAGTGTCCCAGACCGAAGTCTGAAGATACGGCTTATCACTAGGACGGATAGCAGCCATTTTCTCGATATCCTCTGTGGCCTCTTCTTCCATGACATCAATAGCGTCATCGACCGTTACGATTCCCACAAGACGATGTTCATCGTCTACAACCGGCATAACAACGAAGTCGTATTTACTGAACATCTGAGCCACATCCTCCTTATCGGTATGGGTATGGACAGTGATGATATTTGTTTCCATGATATCTTCAATGAGGTCTTCGGCCTCTGAAAGAAGCAGGGATCTGGCAGTTACGATACCCAGAAGGGTACGGTTATAATCCGTAACATAACAGGTGTAAATGGTCTCCTTGTCAATTCCGGTTCTTCTGATGCGTGTCAGTGCATCTTCAACAGTCATATTTTTGCGCAGACTTACGTACTCCACAGTCATAATGCTTCCTGCGGAATCATCAGGGTACTGAAGAATTTTGTTGATCATCGCCCTTGTGTCTGCGTCAGTGTTTTCAAGGATCCTTTTTACAACGTTTGCAGGCATTTCCTCCACGATATCTACAGTATCATCCAGGTATATCTCATCAAAGACATCACGGAGCTCTGTATCGGAAAAGCCTGTGATAAGATGTGTCTGAACATCAGAATCCATCTCTACGAATGTATCGGCTGCAAGCTCTTTCGGGAGAAGCCTGAAAAGGACAGGCAGGCTGCCCAGAGGGAAGTCGTTAAGCAGTTCAGCTATATCGGCAGAATTCATCTCAAGAAAGATGTTTCTGATGGCTGCATACTTCTTTTCTTCAAAAAGACCCAGGATCTCTTCACTGATATCATCAAGTGTTGTTTCCATGATTTCTTCTGCCATATCAAGGCCCTCCTTCCCACTTTCATATCTAAAATAATATATCTCATGAGTATTGAAAAGACAAGCAAAAAAAGGTATAGTAAAGGCACTATATTATTGAATTCTTATTCTGAAAGGAGATTCAACATGGGACTTATATCAGCAGCTTTGGGCGCAGCCGGCGGAACACTTGCCGATACATGGAAAGAATTTTTTGTATGTGACGCAATGGACAAAGACACTCTTATGGTAAGGGGTCAGAAACAGATCGGTAACCGCTCATCCAACACCAAGGGAAATGACAACATCATTTCAAATGGCTCGGGAATCGCAGTTGCAGACGGACAGTGCATGATCATCGTTGATCAGGGCAAGGTTGTTGAAGTTTGTGCTGAACCTGGCGAATTTACATACGATGCATCTTCAGAGCCAAGTCTTTTTGCTGGTAAACTGGGACAGAGCATCATAGACACATTCAAAGAGATGGGCAAGCGTATCGGATACGGCGGAGATACAGGCAAAGACCAGAGAGTTTATTATTTCAACACAAAGGAACTTATTGATAACAAATTCGGTACACCGAATCCTGTTCCTTTCAGAGTAGTTGACGCCAATATCGGTCTTGACCTTGACACAGCACTTCGCTGCTCAGGCGTTTACTCATACAAAATTGTTGACCCGATTCTTTTCTACACAAATGTATGCGGAAATGTAAAAGATGAGTTCAGAAGAGAAGAGATTTCTGACCAGCTTAAGACTGAATTTATTTCAGCACTTCAGCCTGCTTTCGGACAGCTTTCTGACCTTCAGATCCGTCCGAACCAGATCGTAAATCATACAACCGAGCTTGAGAATGCCATGAATCAGGCACTTTCAGCTAAGTGGGGGCAGCTTCGCGGACTTCAGATAGTAAATATCGCAATCGGAAGCGTTACTCTTCCTGAAGAAGATGCAGCTCTCATCAAAGAGAAACAGGCTAAGAGAGCAGATGCAGGCGTTTACAGTGATCCTTCACTTGCAGCCGGCATGATGGCCGGAGCTGCAGCAGATGCTATGAAGGGTGCTGCAACAAATGAAGGAGGAGCCATGAATGGTTTCGTTGGTATGGGAATGGCTATGAACCAGGGCGGAGGCATGGTATCAGGCCTTTTCAACCAGGCAGCACAGCAGCAGGCAGCTCAGCAGCAGGCAGCACCTGCAGCAGGCAGCTGGGATTGCGAATGCGGAGCTAAGGGAAATACAGGCAACTTCTGCAGCCAGTGCGGCAAGGCAAAACCTGCAGCACCTGCAGCAGCTTTCTGTCCTAACTGCGGAAATAAGGTAGAGCCTGGTACAAAGTTCTGCCCGCAGTGCGGCAAGCAGCTTCAGTAGAAATAATCTCACCTGAGGAGAAATAAGATGGCGGATATTCAAGAATATAAATGTCCGTGTTGCGGAGGAGCTATCAATTTTGATAGCTCCTTGCAGAAAATGAAATGTCCTTTCTGCGACACGGAATTTGATATGGATACCCTGAAGGCGTTCGAT
This sequence comes from Lachnospiraceae bacterium, assembly GCA_045640845.1. Lineage (GTDB taxonomy): Bacteria > Bacillota > Clostridia > Lachnospirales > Lachnospiraceae > RGIG5612. Next base: position 2,407 of record JAZUFV010000152.1, on the reverse strand, counting down.
GAAGATCTGGACAAGACTTCAGAGGAAGATAAGATCGATTGGGAAAAGCCGGGAAAGGTTTGGCAGGAGGCTGATACCGAAGGCATGCGTGTTTATGTGTGCAAGTCATGCGGCGGTCAGATCATAGGCGACGAAAACCTGGGCGCCACCTCATGCCCTTACTGCGGCAACCCTGTTGTAATGATGGGGCAGTTTGCGGGAGACATCAAGCCTGACTACATCATTCCATTCAAGCTTGATAAAGAAGCCGCAAAAAAGGCCCTTCTTGAACATTACAAAAAGCCTTTCACTCCAAAGGCCTTCACGGATAAAAACCATATAGATGAGATAAAGGGTCTTTATGTGCCTTTCTGGGTATTTGATTCAAAATCTCACGGCTCGGTAAGATATAAGGCTACAAACGTCAGAACATGGCGTGACACCAGGTTTATCTATACCGAAACAAGTTTTTATTCACTTCTTCGGGAAGGCACCGTTGAGTTTGAAAAAATACCTGCCGATGCATCATCAAAGATGGATGACACCCTTATGGAATCCATAGAGCCTTATGATTTTTCTGAGGCAGTGGAATTCCAGACGGCATATATGGCGGGTTATCTTGCAGACAGATATGATGTTGAGTCGCAGGACGATGAACAGAGAATTGCCGAGCGCATCAAAAGCACAACGGAATCGGCTCTTGGTTCAACAGCCACAGGCTATATGTCCGTAATACCGGAAAGCAGCAGTGTATCAACTGAAAATGCCAAAGTGCATTATGCAATGTTCCCTGTGTGGATACTCAATACCACTTGGAACGGTCAGAAGTATACATTCGCAATGAACGGTCAGACCGGAAAGATTGTCGGCGATATCCCTGTTGATAAAGGACGTTTCTGGGGCAAGTTCCTGGGAACTGCAGGTATAGTTGCTGCCATAGCTCTGGCAGTGCAGATACTTTTTGCTTTGCTGTAGGAGGTGCGGTATGAAAAAGATATTATTATTCATTTCAGCTGCAGCCCTTTGCATAATGTTTTCAATGCAGGTATTTGCAGCAGGCGAACTTGTTGTTGACCAGGCAGGCCTACTTTACGGAAATGAGGCAGAGTCTGTTGAAAGCGTGCTCAGTGAAAACAAGTCAAAGTACGGCATGGACTATGTTGTTGTGACGACCAACGGCATAGGAGAAAAAACACTCGAGGCCTATGCGGATGATTTTTATGATGAAAACGGTTATTCACAGGACGGAGGAATTCTGCTTCTTGTGAACATGGATACCGATAACGGCGGCATGAACCGCAGATGCATAATTTCAACCGCAGGAAAAGGAATTAACTGCTTCAGTGATTATAAGATCGAAAACATCTATGATGAGATTACTCCTTACCTGTCGGATGGCGATTATGCCGGCGCATTCAGGGAGTTTGGTTATGTCACAGACAGTTATTCCGACGAGTACTTCTTCCCGAAACAGGGGCTTGAGCGTGTCAACTGGCCTTCGGCAATATTATTTGCCATCGTTATAGGAATTGTTGTAGGTCTCATAGTGGCCATGTCCCAGAAGTCACGTCACAAATCAGTTGTGAGGGCATCAAATGCCACAAATTATGCGGTACCGGGCAGTCTTAACCTGACAAACAGCAAAGATACATTCCTTTATGTGAATGTCACCCATGTGCCGATACCTCGTAATACCAATTCAGGCAGCGGATCACATACGCACATAAGCAGCGGCGGATTTACGCACGGCGGCGGAGGCGGCGGAAGAAGCTTTTAACGAAAGAGGTTTTTAGTGAGTTTTAACATTGATACTTTAAATGATAAACAGAAAGAGGCGGTTCTTCATATTGACGGACCGCTTCTTATATTAGCCGGAGCAGGTTCCGGAAAAACAAGGGTTATAACTAACAGGATAGCTTATCTCATAAAAGAGAAGGGTGTCAGCCCAAAATCAATTATGGCTATAACCTTTACAAATAAGGCAGCTGCGGAAATGCGTGAGAGAATTGAAAGCCAGCTTGGCATGGATGCCGGCGGAGCCTGGATCAGCACATTTCATTCCGCATGCGTGAAGATTCTCAGAATGTATGGACACCTTCTGGGTTACGACAGCAATTTTACTATTTACGATACAGATGACCAGAAGACCGTTGTTAAGAATATCTGCAAACGTCTGGAAATTGATACCAAGAGGTTTAAGGAAAAGTGGTTCATGAGCAAGATATCATCAGCCAAAGATGAACTGATGGATCCGGACGCATTTGAACTTGATGCCTCAGGCGATTATTACCTGGAAAAGGTAGCAAAGGTTTATAAGGCTTATCAGGCAGAACTTAAGAAGAACAACGCATTTGACTTTGATGACCTTATCTGTAAAACCGTTGAACTCTTCCAAAAGGAACCGGAAATACTTGACAGGTTTCAGGAG
>JAZUFV010000151.1:0-12601 GCA_045640845.1 Lachnospiraceae bacterium | reverse complement strand
CAGTCTGGGAACCGCATCCATAACAGGCTTCGCATCGGGAAACAAGATCAGAAGTCTGCTCTGCAATTTCTCGCAGGCGTTTGCAGGCGGGGCAGCAACCTTTTCGGCACAGAACTACGGAGCAGGAAATTTTAAGCGCATCAGCGCAGGCGTGAAAGCTTCGGTGCTGCTTTCGCTTTGCTTTAACATAGTTGTTGCCGTGATCATCTGGACTGTGGGAGGTTTTCTGGTCCAGCTGGTTACAGGAACGTCGGACCCGGCAGTTGTGGACTATGCTGTTCAGATGATGAAGATAACGGTGCCGTTTGTCATAGCCCAGAATGCGGTCATGGCATTCAGAATGTCAATCCAGGGAATGAGCGGAAAACTTGTACCTATAATAGGGACAGCAATAGAGCTTGTTGCAAGGTGTTTCTGCGCATGGGTACTTGTGGGCATTATGGGCTTTTCCGGCGTCTGCCTGGGCGAGCCTGCTTCGTGGGTGATCAGCGGGATAGTTATGATGGTATGTTTCTTCTATATCAAAAAGAAGAAAGAAAGGGCATATGAGGCTTCGTTATGAAAATTGCGGTTTTCGGTGAGATACTCTGGGATATATTCGGAGATGATAAAAAAATCGGAGGAGCTCCGTTCAATTTTGCTGCCCACATCATGAGGCAGGGGGCAGATGTGGATTTTATAAGCCGCGTCGGTGATGATGAGCTGGGAAGAAAAGCACTGGCTGAGTGCGGGAGGCTGGGGCTTTCCACAGAATGCATCGGAAGAGGAAGTTTCCCTACCGGATATTGTAATGTGACACTGCATGACGGCACGCCGCAGTATGACCTGGTGAGAGATGTGGCTTATGATCATATTGAGATCCCGGAAGGCTTTGCAGGAGATGCGGACGCCATTTATTTCGGAACGCTGGCACAGCGGGCAGAAGATTCAAGAGCGGCATTGCGGAAACTTTTAAATATTACCGGAGAGAGCAGGCCGGAGGTGTTCTTCGATATAAACATCCGCCAGGATTATTACAGCGGTGAACTGATCAATGAGTGCCTTAAATATACAACCATACTTAAGATCTCACGCGAGGAGATCGGTGTACTTAAAGAAGTGGGAATAGATGTTTCTGTTGGCCCTGAAGACATATGCAGACAGGCTGCGAAGATTTATCCGAACCTGAAGCTTATTGTTGTCACACTTGATTCTGACGGTGCGTTTGCATTTGAAACGGAAAACGGAAAGATCACATACTCACCTAAGCCGGAATGCACCGTGGTTTCAACAGTAGGAGCAGGCGATTCTTTCGGCGCGGCATTCCTGGCAGCCTTCCTTAAGGGAGAAGATATTGACATCTGCCTCAGAAAAGCCACCGACCTTGCATGCTATGTATGTTCAAATCTGGGAGCAATTCCTGATTAAAAATTTACCTTATATATTGATAGTCTGATTTTGCAATGATAAAATCTCCTTAAGAACAAATTAAGGAGGCTAATCATATGGCTAAATCAGACAAGACAGACGTTAAGGCTAATACAAGGCTTTCAAAAAGGCCGCCTCTTTCCGAAAAAGAACTTAAGCAGATAGATGAATACTGGCGCGCTTCCAATTATCTGACAGCCTGCCAGCTGTATCTTCTGGATAATCCGCTTCTTGAAAGACCTCTTGAGGCAAAGGATCTTAAGAAAACTATCGTTGGCCACTGGGGAACCTGTCCCGGCCAGAATTTCATTTATACACATCTGAACAGAGTGATAAAAAAAGAAGATCTTAACATGATCTATCTTTCAGGTCCGGGACACGGCGGAAACGCAATGGTTGCCCAGGACTGGCTTGACGGAAGCTACAGCGAGACATATCCGAACATCACTCAGGATAAGGAAGGCCTTAAAAAGCTTTTCAAGCAGTTTTCATTCCCGGGAGGAATTCCGAGCCATGTTGCTCCGGAAACACCGGGCTCAATTCATGAAGGCGGAGAACTGGGCTACTCACTTGCGCATGCATTCGGTGCAGTTCAGGATAATCCGGATCTGATTGCTGCATGTGTTGTGGGAGACGGCGAAGCCGAGACCGGCCCGCTTGCAACATCATGGCACTGCAACAAGTTTATTAACCCTGTTACGGACGGAGCGGTTCTTCCTATTCTCCATCTGAACGGATTCAAGATTGCAAATCCTACCATTTTTGCACGCATGAGCCGCAGCGAGACAGAGCATTTCTTTAAGGGATGCGGTTACGAGCCGCGCTTTGTTGAAGGAGACGATCCTGCAAAGATGCATCAGCTTATGGCAGCAACCCTGGACTGGGCAATCCGTGAGATCAAACGAATCCAGGCAAATGCAAGGATGAATAATGACTCATCAAGACCGAAGTGGCCTATGATAGTCCTTGCAACTCCTAAAGGATGGACAGCACCGGAGGTTGTTGACGGCAACATCCTTGAAGGCAGCTGGAGGGCTCATCAGGTTCCTATCACTCTGGCAAACGAAAAAGATATCAAAAATCATATAGGCATTCTTGATGAATGGCTTCACTCATACAAGCCGGAAGAGCTTTTCACCAAGGAAGGACGTCCGGTGAAAGCCATCCGCGACTTCGCGCCTGAAGGAATCCGCAGAATGGGTGCTAACCCGCATACAAACGGAGGCCTTCTGCTTCATGAACTCAGAACTCCTGATTTCAGGGATTTCGCTTTTGATGTTCCTGCACCGGGAGCCGTTGAAGCTCAGGATATGATAGAGCTTGGTGATTATGTGAGAGAAGTAATGAAGCTGAACATGGAGTCAAGAAACTTCCGTATATTTGCTCCTGATGAGACGGCTTCAAACAGGCTTCAGGCTGTATTTGATGTGACCGGAAGAAAGTTTATTGACCCGCAGATTTCCGGAATAGATGAACATCTTGATCCGGACGGAAGAGTTATGGATTCAATGCTTTCGGAACATGTCTGTGAAGGAATGCTGGAAGGATACCTGCTTACCGGCCGTCACGGATTCTTCAACAGCTATGAGGCTTTCATCCGTATTGTTGACTCAATGTTTGCACAGCATGCAAAATGGCTTAAGATGTGCTCCGAGCTTCCTTGGAGGGCTGATATTGCATCTCTTAACTATATTCTGGCTTCAAACGTTTGGCAGCAGGACCACAACGGATTTACACATCAGGATCCGGGCTTTCTGGATCATGCCGCAAACAAGAAGGCAGACATTGTCCGCATGTATCTTCCGCCCGATGCAAACTGCCTTATTGAATGCTTTGACCACTGCATCAAGAGCAGAAACTATGTGAATATCATTGTTGCCAGCAAGCATGCCCGTCCTCAGTGGCTCACAATGGATCAGGCTGTTAAGCACTGCACACAGGGCATAGGCATATGGGACTGGGCTTCAAATGATAAGGGTGAAGAACCTGATATCATTATGGCATGCTGCGGCGATACTCCTACCATGGAGACACTGGCTGCCATCACCATCTTAAGGCATGAACTTCCGGATATTAAGATCCGCTGCATAAATGTTGTTGACCTTATGAAACTTCAGCCTCACGGTGACCATCCGCACGGACTGACAGACCAGGCGTATGATCTTCTCTTTACCAAAGACAGACCTATACTATTTGCGTTCCATGGATATCCGAAGCTCATCCACGAGCTTACCTACAACAGGCACAACAAGAATCTTGAAGTCTGCGGATACATTGAGGAAGGTACGATCACCACGCCGTTTGACATGCGCGTGCTGAACGGACTTGACCGCTTCAGCCTTGTCATTAAGGCAGTGAATATGCTTCCTGAGCTGGGCAGCAAGGGCGTGTACCTCATCCAGAAGATGCAGGATAAACTTGTTGAGCATCGTCAGTATATCTCAGATAACGGCATAGACCTTCCTGAAGTAAGAGAATGGAAGTGGAACGAAGGACAGGGAAATTACTGATTGCCTGAATAACAGAAGAAAATAGAAAGGTTCTGCAGTTTCGGCTGCAGAACCTTTTTGCTGTTCTTCAGCTTGCCTGGTATATCTGCAGGAAGGGCTTTTCCACCGATTCGGTGGTTATTTGAAAAAATCGGTGGAAGTGGTTCCACCGGAAACAAGCAAAACTGCGAAAATCGGTGGAAATGACATGCGCCGGGATTAACATTTGTTTTTAACCTCTGAAAATGGTATGATATCCATTTGGTATGAAACTGATAAAATCTGAGAAAATTTCATATACATATCCTGTGCTGCAGGAGACGGATGACTTTGACGGAAGGACTGCCGTTGATGAAAAGAAGACGTCTCTGGCGAAGCCTGCCATAAACGGCATAAGCCTTGAGGTGGAAGAAGGACAGTTCATCTGTATACTCGGACGGAACGGCTCGGGAAAGAGCACGTTTGCCCGTCATCTGAATGCTCTTCTTGTGCCTGATGAAGGAACTCTCTGGATACAGGACATAAAAAGCTCTGATGAATCCAGGGTGTGGGACATACGCTCTCTTGTGGGCATGGTGTTCCAGAATCCGGATAACCAGATAATAGGCTCCGTTGTTGACGAGGATGTGGCCTTCGGCCCGGAAAACATAGGCATTCCGTCTGAACAGATTGTTAAGGAAGTTGAAAAGGCACTTTCGGACATCAATATGAGTGAATATGCAAAAGCATCACCAAATAAGCTTTCCGGCGGACAGAAGCAGAGAGTTGCAATTGCAGGCATACTTGCCATGCACCCAAGATGCATAGTTCTTGATGAGTCAACATCAATGCTTGACCCGCGAGGGAGGAAGGATGTAATGGAAGCTGTCCTCCGTCTTAACAAAGAACATGGGATAACCATAATCTCTATTACGCATTATATGGAAGAAGCGCTGAACGCAGACCGGATATTTGTGATGGATAAGGGCGAACTGGTGATGGAGGGAAATCCGAAGGAAATCTTCTCACAGCCTGAAAAACTTGATTCGATAGGCCTTAAACTTCCTGAGATATGTGAACTTGCATATGAACTAAAAAAGGCGGGACTGGATATTCCTGATGGAATAACAGAAAGCGGAGAGCTGGAAGAAGCGATTCTTAAGATTTGCGGAAAATAAGATGCAGATAAAACTTGAAAACGTAAATTTCATATACAACGAGGGAAGCAAAGAAGAAAAGACTGCCCTCAGGGATATAAACCTGGAACTGGGAGGAGACTGCTTTATTGCCGTCATCGGAAGTACAGGCTCAGGCAAGTCTACTCTTATTCAGCTTCTTAACGGACTCCACAAACCGAACAGCGGAAAAATCACCTGGGACGGGCAGGAAATCTACGGACAAAAGGATGAGAAAAAGCTGATAAGGGATATCAGATGCAGGGTGGGGCTTACGTTCCAGTATCCTGAGCATCAGCTCTTTGAGACAGATGTATATTCTGATGTGGCATTCGGTCCTAAGAATCTGGGGGCAGATGCTGATGAAATAAGGCGCCGCGCGGAGAAAGCCCTTGAGGCAGTCGGCATTGAAAAAGAGCTTTATGAAAGGTCGCCGTTTGAGCTTTCGGGAGGACAGATGAGAAGGGCTGCCATTGCAGGAATGCTGGCTATGGAACCGGAGATCCTTATACTTGATGAGCCGACAGCCGGACTTGACCCGAAGGGAAAGACGGAGATTCTTGAAAAGATCAAAGAAATCCAGCAGAACAACCATATAACTGTTGTGCTGGTTTCACATACGATGGAAGAGGTTGCTGCGTATGCAGACAGGGTCATAGCCCTTGATAAGGGAACGGTGGCAATGGATCTTCCGGTTCATGAGATTTTTGAAAAACACGGGGAACTTGAAAAACTTGGCCTTGAGGCACCTGAAGTTAAGTATTTTGTTGAGAGGCTGGCTGCAAAGGGAATGAATATAGATACCGGCGCCATTACCGTAAATGAAGCAAAGGACGCCATACTGAAAGCGCTTAAGAAACTGTAAAATGTTCAGGGATATTACTATAGGACAATATTATCCGGGCAGCAGCGTGCTGCACAGGCTTGACCCAAGGGTTAAACTCCTTGGCGTCATAGTTTATATTGCCGCTCTTTTCATAATAAATAATATCTGGGGACTTATTTTCCTTTTTGCCGCGCTGGCTGTGCTGGTGGGGCTTTCACGCATACCGCTGAAGCATATCCTTAAGGGAATGAGAATGATTGTTTTTCTCGTCGTGGTTGCGGTATTTTTCAACCTCTTCTTTACGGAAGGAGAGATCATCTGGCAGTGGTGGATACTGAAGCTTACCCATGAAGGCATAATCAGGGCTGCATTCTTCGCCCTGAGGCTTGTATTCGTGATTGTAGGCTCTTCACTGCTCACATACACTACTACCCCTACCACGCTCACAAACGGACTGGAAAAGGTGCTTTCACCGCTCAGGGTGATTAAATTCCCGGCGCATGAAATGGCAATGATGATGAGCATAGCGTTAAGATTCATTCCTATACTGGCCGAAGAGGTCAATAAGATAATAAACGCCCAGCTTGCCAGAGGCGCAGATTTTGAAACGGGAGGGCTCATAAAAAAAGCGAAGGGAATGATACCTATCCTTATACCGCTTTTTGTGTCAGCTTTCCGTAGAGCTTCAGATCTGGCAACGGCCATGGAGGCCAGATGCTACCACGGCGGCGAAGGCCGCACAAAAATGCATCCGCTTAAATATGAAACACGCGACAAGATTGCTTATTTTGTGATACTGGGATACCTGCTGCTCACCATAGCAGTGCGGGTACTTATGGATCATTTCGTGCTCTGGGGAAGAATATGAAAAGAATCATGCTGACAGTTGCATATGACGGAACGAATTACGTAGGCTGGCAGATCCAGAAAAACGGGATTTCCGTGGAACAGGTGCTGAACGAGACACTTTCAGCCCTGCTTAAAGAAGAAATAACAGTTATCGGCTGCAGCAGGACGGATTCAGGTGTTCACGCAAGGGGAAATGTTGCGGTTTTTGATACTGAAACGAGAATACCTCCGGAAAAAATATGCTACGCCCTGAACCAGAGCCTTCCGGCTGACATAAAGATAGTAAGCTCCAAGGAGGTGGATGCAGATTTTCATCCGCGCCGCTGTGCCTGCACCAAGACTTATGAATACAGAATTCTGAACTGCAGGTATTACCTTCCTACAATGAGGCTTTATGCCGACTATGTTTATTATCCGCTGGATACCCGGAAAATGCAGGAGGGAGCAAAGTTCCTTCTCGGCGAGCATGACTTTACGGCGTTTTCATCATCGGGCGGGCAGCAGAAAACAAGCGTAAGAAATATATACTCTCTTGAAGTAAGCGAAGAACTGCTGAACCCGGATGCGGACCCTGAAGAAGATGCAAAGCAGGGATTCAGGCCGAAGGTCATCACCATACGCATCTCCGGAAACGGCTTCCTTTATAATATGGTGAGGATAATCGCCGGCACACTGGAAAAGGTGGGCCTGGGGGTTTATCCGCCGGAGCACGTGAAGGAAATTCTTGAGAGCTGTGACAGAAGTCTTTCAGCACCGAAAGCACCTGCCTGCGGACTGACGCTGGCAAAGATTGATTATCATTAATTGTGATGCATTAAATCAATATATTTATTGTTTTATTGTTTGTTTTTTAAGAAAACATGCCATAAAAGTCACCTCTGGCAGTATAGCATCATAGCCCCATGAAACAAGCAGAAAAAATATTTTTGCCAAGTTTCTTTGAACACTAAAAAAGCCGGCAATTATGCTGACTTACGGTAAAACGGTATTAAATAAACTCTCAAAGTATTATGGTGCTAAATCCTAAAGACGGGTTTGTAAAATTCCCAAAATCAATTATAATAAACGAAAATAATGGCAGTGGCTTGAAGAAGGTCCGACTATAAGAAAGGATTTGATTATGCCAGAAATGTTTGGATCTGCGCCGGTGGCAGAATAAATTGTCAATGACACATGGATGATAACAGGCAGGGAATGTACTGCCTATCATTGTGTCGGAGATGATTTTGGTGTTATGGTTGACACTGGTGAGTACTTTGAAGATCTCCAGACGTTTATCCGGACCTTAACCGATAAACCAGGTATGATATTGTTCAGGGAACCTGACAAGATACTTGTTGTCGGCCTGAAGTGAAAACCAGAACTGATAATACATAATGATAGAAAACCCAGATAAAAATAAATCTAAAATATTGATTATCGCAGTGATAGCAATATGGCTGGCAGCAGTAGTGATGCTCGTATTAAAAGCACCATACGGTTTTGGCACAACCGATGAATGCTATTATCTGACCACTCCTTTAAGGCTGGTAAAAGGCGATGGGATGCTCGTAGATGAATGGTATAGTACACAGCTGTTCAGCTTTGTTGTATATCCTCTCCTAAAGCTCTATATGCTTATTGCAGGAACTACAGAGGGAATCCTGCTTGCATTCAGATATATCTTTATTGCCGTGAAAGTGCTGGCAAGCGTATATATTTACAGACGGCTTCGCAGGATTTGTAATATAATTCCTGCGTTTGCCGCAGCTTTGCTATTCCTGATTTACTCCCCATATAATATTCTGGGATTTTCGTACAATGCCATAGGAATGATAGCACTCTCCATGGCTGCTGTTACTTTGGCCAGTCTCCAAAAAAAAGACTGGTTTGCCGCCTGTTTTTCCGGTTTTTTATTTGCCATAACTGTTCTTTGCTGCCCATATCTGCTTCTGGCATATATTATTTATATTCTGGCAATGATCATAAACTACGTGATAAGAAAAGAAAGCCTGACGCTTTTAAAATTTATGACATGGCTGAAGTTCAGCATAGGGGCGGCTCTCTTCGCAGTGCTGTTCGTGGTCTTTGTAATATCGAGGTCCTCGGTAAAGAGCGTCATGCAGACACTGCCGCATGTACTCAGCGATCCCGCCCATCAGTCTGTATCCTTCCTTATCGGCGTTAAGGAATTCTTGAAAACTTTGATTATATGGGATATAAAAAGGCTGGTTCTGCTGGCTGCCATTCTGCTGATATGTATTCTATGCTTATGCATCAAGGCTATTCAGAATTACCGATTCGCGGCTTTTACCATTATTCTGATCTTAAATGTTATATATGTTATCTTGCCGGGATATCCGTACAACATGCCAAACCATTATATACTCCCGGTAAATATCGCAGGCTTTGCGGCATTTTTGCTTCTTAAAAAGCGTCCGTGGGAGTTGTTTGTATCAACTTGGATAATGGGAATCTTATATTCGTTTGCAAGCTTCCTATCTTCCAATCAGGGTATTTATGTGCTTTCATCTGCCACGATTGTTTCTGCCCTTGCCTCAGTCGTTTTTATATGTAACCTCGCCTTTGAACTGAAAGAAGTTAAGGCACCTCTGGCAAAAGGAGGAAGTTATGTTTCAGGGTTTGCGTCTCTGGCGTTTATCGCCGCACAGCTGTGTGTGATAGCAGTGTTTGTCTGCAATATGTGCTTCTGGGATGACAATGCCGGCACGCTTTCAATAAAAATAGACCGAGGCTGCGAAAAAGGCCTTATCACCTCAAGCCGTTATGCCGATGAGTATAACCAGCTTTGGGATGAGACAAAAGAGCTTCGGGAATTAGAAGAGGGCAGAGTCATGTATATGACGGTCCGCAGGCTGTGGCTTATACTAGATGATGCTAAACCAGTGGGCAGCTGTTTTTCTTATTATGACCTTATGGCAACAGACGCATTCTGGGCACAGGAAGAAAAAGCTTATTTTGAAATGTTCCCGGACAGGAAGGCAGAGCATTACTATTTTGACAGTGATGTAAATGTATGTCTTATGGCAGATGCATTTGGGCTTGAGCAAAGCAAAATAGTGGAAACTGATTCAGGCAACTATATTTACTACGGAAATGATTGATGCTGTATTTCGGGGGGAATCACGTATACTGAAGATAGTTCTTAATGCCATAGGTCTGGCAGCAGTTGTGCTGCTCATTTTAAAAGCGCCTTATGGATATGGAACCACGGATGAATGCTATTATCTGATCACCCCGCTCAGGCTTGTTCAGGGAGATGCGCCATTAGTTGATGAGTGGTTCAGTGCGCAGTTGTTTGGGGTTGTCATGTTTCCGCTGTTAAAACTTTATATGCTTATAGTCAGGTCGACCACAGGCATCATTCTTGCCTTCCGCTATATTTATATTGCCGTTAAAATACTGGCAAGCATTTATATTTACCGCAAACTTCACAGGATATGCGATATATTTCCGGCATTTGTAGCCACACTTCTGTTTCTAATCCATTCGCCATTTAACATTATGGCGCTTTCATACAACTCCATAGGAATGATTGCGTTGGCCATGACCGGAGTCACTCTGGCCAGTCTGAGGGATAGGGAATGGTACTATTCCATTATTTCAGGGTTTCTGTTTGCAATTGCAGTTATCTGTTGTCCGTATCTGGCCCTTGCCTTTATTGTTTATACGGCAGCGATGATAATAATGGTCGTTGCACGCAAAAGAAGCATCCTGTTCCTGAGGTTTATGGAATGGCTCAGATTTGTTATAGGCGTTGCCTTTGCGGCGGTTCTGTTCTGCATATTAGTTCTTTCACGGACCTCTGTAAAAGAGATACTGCAATCACTTCCTCATATTTTTAGCGACCCTACTCATCAGTCACTTTCAGTTTTTGAAAGCATTAAGACATATTTTGATTATATCCTGATCTGGGACAGGAAGAGGGCGCTGATCCTTGTGTTTATACTGGTCATCTGCATTATTTGTATTTGCGTAAAACAGCTCAGGAAATACCGCGGTCTGGTATTTATGGCCGCATTGCTTCTTACCGTGGTATATGTTATCCTTCCGGGGTATCCGAACGATCTGCCAAATTATTATATTTTCCAGATCAATATTGCAGGGCTTGCTTCATTTTTACTGTTGAAAAAACGTCCAGTAAATCTGTTCGCTGCAGTTTGGGTTATAGGATTCTTATATACTTTTGCAATACATCTGGCGTCGAACCAGACATACAGCATTATCTCTTCAGCTAGCATTGTTCCTGCTCTGGCGTCTGTAATCTTTATATTCAGGCTGGTTTGCGAACTGAAAGAAGATGCTGAATCATTGCAGCTTGCAAAAGGCATGATCCCGGGCTGCCTTGCCCTGGCAGTAGTTGCGGCACAGGTATGTGTGATAGCAGTTTTCGTTGCCCGTATGTGCTTTTGGGATGATGATACTATCAGCCTGTCTTCGAAGATTGACATTGGCTGCGAGAAAGGTATCATTACATCTCAGGGCTATGCGGAAGAATATACAGGGCTCTGGAATGAAACCGAATCGATCCGCATTTTGAAAAGTGGAAGGGTCATGTACATGTCCTGGGACAGGTTATGGCTTACACTTGATGATGCAAAACCTGTAGGCAGCTGTTTTTCATATTATGTTGGAACGGATGAATACAGAGCTCAGGAACTGAAGGCATATTATGAAATGCATCCGGATAAAAAGGCGGACCACTATTATTTCGCAGTTGGCATTGATACGGATATTATGTCAGAAGCTTTTGGGCTGGATGCCGGCAGGATACAGGAGACCCCTTCCGGCGATCATATACTCATAGGAGATAATAAATGAGCCAGCAGATGGAAAAATGTGACAGGTTAATAATCGGAGCCGGTTTGTATGGACTTTATGCTGCCCTCCATTGTGCGCGGAAGGGTAAAAAAATAATCGTGCTGGAGTGCGATGACGGCGCTTTTAAACGAGCAACCTTTATCAATCAGGCCAGGGTGCACCAGGGTTATCACTACCCGAGGTCGCTGTCTACTGCTGTTAAATCTGCAGGTTATTTCGAACGATTTTCCAGGGATTATTCATTCTGCATAAACCGCGAATTTGAACAGATATATGCGGTTTCCACGCAGTTTTCCTGGACGAATGCAGAGCAGTTTGTAAATTTCTGCAAGGCTGCCCGTATTCCATGCGAAGAGTTAAATCCAGACAGATTCTTCAAAAAAGGCATGTGCGGCGGGGCTTTTCTTACAAGGGAATTTACATATGACGCCGAACTGCTGAAAAAGCATCTTCTTACAGAAATAGAGAAAACCGGCAACTGTCAGATTCTGTATTTGCAGAATATAAACAGAATTGAACAGGAAGATGATTGTTATTGTGTTTTCACAGACGACAAGGCATATAAAAGCAGTTATGTGCTGAATGCAACATATGCCAGCACGAATCAGATTCTTGATAAAGCAGGCTATGAGAAGTTTAAGATTAAGTATGAACTGTCCGAAATCATACTGTGCGAAACCAAAGGGAAACTGAAAGATTACGGGTTTACAGTTATGGATGGCCCGTTCTTTTCCATAATGCCTTTTGGTAAAACAGGGCTTCACTCGCTCACTTCCGTGACATTTACTCCGCATCATGCAAGCTTTGAGGAAGTACCGATTTTTGAATGTCAGCAAAATTCCCACGGGCTTTGCACTCCGCATAGTTTATATAATTGCAGTAAGTGTCCGGGGTGTCCGCAAACTGCGTACCATTATATGTCTGCTTTCGCAAGAAAATATCTCAGGGAAGAATTCGAATTTGAATATAAGGAAAGCCTGTTTTCCATAAAACCTATTCTGAAAAGTTCAGAAATAGATGATTCGAGACCGACGGTTGTTAAAGTATGCAATGAG